>CALMWN010000494.1 GCA_937873555.1 uncultured Clostridia bacterium | reverse complement strand
TACCATTTTTATCGTTATTTTTGTTATTATTTCCCAGGTTCTTGAGAAGCGTCCCCGTCAAGGAAGCGTCCCCGTCAACAAACTCAAAATACGACTACTTTAATTCTTCCCTGTTCATCTTAATTACATCAAGTGTATCGCTTAAGATCTCTTCCACCTTGTTCAGGACACCGTCTGCATATTCTCTTGTTCCCAGCCTTATTTCACGTGCATTTTTCTGTGCATTCGAAATAATCTCGTTTGCCTGCTCATAAGCTTTTTTCGTTATCTCATGCTCGTCAACCAGAGAAGAAATTTTATTTTCGGCATCCTTTATAATATTATTGGCTTCCTTCTGTGCTTCCAGGAGAATTCTCTGTCTCTCCTCCTTTACCCACTTTGCCTGCTTAATGTCGTCAGGGAGCTTGAGTCTTATTTCCTTTATTATTTCCAGAAGTTCTTCCCTATCAACCATACATTTACCCGAAAAAGGCACGCTCACGCTTTTTTCCAAAACATCTTCCAAGGTCTCCAAAATAGCCAGTATCTCCATTACCTTTCCTCCCCGGCTTTCTTAAATTTTTTCAGTACCGCGTCTTTTATGCAATCGGGAACAAGTTCATCAATCTTACCCCCGTTTCTGGCAACCTCTTTCACCGAACTTGAGCTTAGGAACGAATAATTTATATTAGCCATCATAAACAGTGTTTCAACCCCAGGGTCCTGGGTCTTATTCAATAAAGCCATCTGCATTTCATATTCAAAGTCCGAAACGGCCCTTAAGCCTTTAATAATTACAGTAGCATTCTTTCTTCGCATGAAATCGACCAACAATCCGGAAAAGCTTGTAACTTCGATATCATCCCTTCCATTCAAGGCACATTTTATGAGTTCCACTCTCTCCTCAAGTGAAAAAACAGGGTTTTTACTGCTGTTTACAAGGACTGCCACTATGAGTTTATCACACAGTTTTGAGGCCCTGTCTATTATATCGAGATGTCCATTGGTTATAGGATCAAAACTGCCGGGGTATACACAAATTTTCAAGTTTTCTACCTTCCTGTATGATTTATAGGTCAAATCCGGCCACGAGGCGGGATTATTGGCCGGTATGCGGTTTATAAAAGGATAAAACCGTATCTCCATATCTTTCATTTCTAATTAATCTGAAAATGCCAACCTCTTCAGGGACCTCATCAATATAGTCCCTTTCTCCCACCAAAATTCCATTAAATTTAATTATATCATTTTTTGCTAAATAATATAATGTTTCTGTCACAAAATTTTTATTATAAGGCGGGTCTAAGAAAATAATGTCGAACTTCTTGCCTTCCTTATACAGTTTTTCAATTTCGGCTTTTATATCTCCCGGAATAACAGCCGCTTTATCAGAAAGTTTGGTATGTGCCAGGTTGTCCTTTATTATCTCACAGCACTCCCTGCTTTTGTCCACAAAAACAGCAGATCCCGCCCCCCTGCTCAGCGCTTCAATTCCCAGGTTGCCTGTGCCGGCGAACAAGTCGAGAACATCTGCATCAATTATGTATCCTGAAATAATATTAAAAAGCGATTCCTTGACCCTATCCGAAGTAGGACGGGTATTGGAACCTTTCAAGGTTTTTAATTTATGACCCCTGGCAGTACCCGAAATAACCCTTAAAATATCAGACTCCTCCATTCAATAGTTAATTCATGCTCAATTCGTGAGTACGCTCCTTAAAGCGCTCAGTGACCTTGTTTTTCAGCATTGTATTTTCATCCTTTTCAAGCAGCCTGTCATTTTTCAGTATTTCAAAAGCAGCTTCCTGTGCTTTTTTCAATATCTCCATGTCCCTATAAAGGTTTGCAATTTTTAAATCCGGTATCCCATGCTGCCTTGTACCGAAGAACTCACCCGGTCCTCTCAGTTCAAGGTCCTTTTCCGATATGACAAATCCGTCATTTGTCTTTTGCATTACCTTCATTCTTTCTTTCGATACCTCGGTTTTTCCTTCGTTATAAAGTATGCAGTACGACTGGTGTTCCCCTCTCCCGACTCTGCCCCTCAACTGGTGCAGCTGTGCAAGTCCGAAGCGTTCGGCATTTTCTATAACCATTACAGTAGCATTGGGTACATTGACTCCAACCTCAATAACCGTTGTAGAAACCAGGATGTCAATATCCCCCTGCACAAAAGCCTTCATAATGGAGTCTTTGTCCTTGGATTTTATTTTGCCATGGATAAGACCGACTTTCAAGTCACAGAAATCCTTCTTTGCAATACTGTCAGCAGTGTCCTGTGCTGATTTCGCGTCTATAGTATCAGAGTCTTCCACAAGGGGACACACTATATACACCTGTCTCCCTTCAGAAACCTTCTTTCTGATAAACCTGTTAATCCTTTCTCTCATTCCGGCATCTGCTTCATATGTTTCAATGGGCTTCCTTCCAGGAGGAAGCTCGTCTATAATTGAAATATCAAGATCACCGTAAAGTATGAGGGCAAGAGTCCTTGGTATAGGAGTAGCAGTCATCACAAGTACATCAGGGTTCTCTCCCTTTTGTGACAGTATCGCTCTCTGCCTTACTCCGAAGCGGTGCTGTTCATCCGTAATAACAAGCCCCAGCCTGTCAAATTTCACATCGTCCTCTATCAAGGCATGCGTACCGATGACAACATCAATCACTCCGGACTTGATATTCTCAAGAATCTCCGTCTTCTGTTTTCTGGTCTGGCTTCCTGTCAACAGAGCCACTCTGATGCCCCAGCCTTCCAGCAGGCCGTTAATGGAGCCAAAATGCTGTTCAGCCAGAATTTCAGTAGGGACCATCAATGTACCCTGATAACCGGACTTAACCGCCTTGAGTAAGGCTAATACCGCGACTATCGTCTTGCCGGAGCCAACATCACCCTGAACCAGTCTGTTCATAACCTTCGGGCTTTCCATACCGTTTTCTATTTCTTTAAAAACCTTTGTCTGGGCATTAGTCAGCTTGAACGGCAGGCTGTCCATAAAGCCCTGCATTTCCTCAAGGGGCCTGAATTGTATCCCCTTCACACTTCCTTCCAAAGAGTTCTTTATGTTCAGAAGTCCCAGCTGCAAAAGCAGCAGTTCCTCAAACACAAGCCTGTACCTTGCATTCCGGAAATCATCCTCGCTCCTTGGAAAGTGTATATTCTGCAGGGAGTAATTTATTTCACTCAGCAGGTATCTGCTTCTTATCCGAGGCGACAGAATATCTTCAAGGTTCCCCATCACCAGCTCCAGGGCATTCCTGATTGTGGAACGTATGACATTCTGCGTAAGCCTGGCAGTGGCGGGATATACCGGAACTATCCTGCAGGTATTTTTCATTTCTCCGTTATCCATCTTTTCATAAACAGGGTTTTGTACCTCGAAGCTTCTGAATCTTCTGCTTATTTTGCCGTAAAATACGTAAGCATCACCTTCCGAAAACACATTCTTTATATAATGCTGATTGAACCAGGTGGCTATTATTAGCCCCGTTTCATCCTTTATCAGCACCTTGTATATGCTGAGTCCCCTTCTCGGACGGCTCTCAGAGACAGCAGAAGCTATAACGCCTTCAAAACTGCAGGTTTCTCCGTCTGCAAGAAAAGCTATCTTTTTTAAATTGCTTCTGTCCTCATAGTCTCTAGGAAAATGCGTTATCAAATCTTCGACCGTAAAAATGCCCAGATTATGATAGAGCACTGCTCTCGATTCTCCAACCCCTTTAAGGTATTTGACGGATTTCTTGAGGATACTGTCAATATTATTATTCATAAGCAAATATACCTTGTCCAAATAATATTCAGGGAACCTGTGTTTGAAGCTTTACTGCGCTGCAAAAATTTTATCATAAAAAAGAGGTTGCAATAAATCACAAATCACATTATAAATTATTTTAATACATAAGAATAATTTTTACCATAAAATATCCAAAAAACCTTGCAGAAATTATATTATATGTGTTAGAATAGTTATTGCTTTGTAAAAGAAAACTTTATGTTCAGATATTGATATTTCTCCAGTTTAAAGGAGGTGTAATTATAAATGGCAAAATGTGATATATGCAGCAAGGACATAAACTTCGGCTTGAAAGTCAGCCACTCCAACAAGAAGACAAACAGGGCCTGGAAGCCCAATGTAAAAAAGGTTAAAGTTATGGAGGACGGAACTCCCAAGTCTATTAATGTTTGTACAAGATGCCTGCGCTCCAAAAAGGTTACAAGAGCAGTATAAATTTTTCTATTAAGCAAAAAAGCGTTGCGCCAATATGCGTATAACGCTTTTTTAGTTTAATACAACATGCCTTATGTCCAACTATAAGTACAGGGCAAGCCTTCCCATAAACCCTTAAACTTCGCTAGCGGCGATACTAGCCCATTCTAAGAACCTTTCTTAAAAAGTTGCCAAAAAACTTTGGCATCTTGACCACCATGATCTTCATAAAACCACCTCTTATATTGAAGAATCGACACTATTAATATATTCATTTAGTACTACTTTGTTACTCCATTAATTAATGGAAATTTTGCAGTGTAAAATTCTATTGAAGAAAAAGTGAGAATGCTTCTGTCTCGCTTGTTTCTTCAATAATAA
>CALMWN010000493.1 GCA_937873555.1 uncultured Clostridia bacterium | reverse complement strand
TTCTATATCCATAATTGCCCTTTTGGGGACGGATTTGCGGCAGTCAATACTAGTATAAAACTATATAAAAATCTGAATTCAATATAAAGTATAATCAAAAATAGTCGATACTATATATTGTAAGCTTTACTCAAGATAAAATACATGTTCCTGAATGTGCTTGAAGCACAATTTCGGACGGAATGCGAGGGAGTATACATGAAATGCCCGTACTGCGGCTTCATCGAGGACAAAGTAATTGACTCCAGACCCACTGATGAAGGTTCTGCCATCAGAAGGCGTAGGGAATGCTCAAAGTGTACCAAAAGATTCACTACTTATGAGAAAGTTGAAAGCCTTCCGCTGATGGTGATAAAAAAGGATAAAACCAGGCAGCCTTTTGACCGTGAGAAGCTCCTGAACGGTCTTCTACGCGCATGCGAGAAGCGCCCTGTTTCAATCAATGACCTGGAAAAGCTCGTAGAAGAAATAGAGACACAAATATACAATTCTCTACAGAGGGAGATAACAACACGTACGATAGGTGAAATGGTGATGGCCAGACTAAAGGACATGGATGAGGTTGCTTATGTAAGATTTGCATCCGTATACAGGCAGTTCAAGGATATTAATACGTTTATGGAAGAGCTGGGGAAGCTATTGAAAGAGAAATATTAAGATATCAAAAACAGCGCTGTGGTTTAGCCCAAACCGCAGCGCTGTTTTTTGTGACTTGATGATTTAAATTGGGTGGAGTATGATACTCGGTTGTACTTTTCATATGTTTTTGATAATATTAGAACATATTATCAAAAGTGAGAGGCTTGTTTAATGGTGTCGATTGAACAAAACAACCTGCAGCTGCTGCAAAAATATCAACCGCGGATATACCGGAAAGTGATTTCGTATATCAGTGGAGAGTATACTCCTCAAAACAGGCAGGTCGAGAAAATTCTCGTTGCGCGTACCGAAGACCTTGTTATAAACATGCTGGTGGTATGCGGCGGCAGGGAATACCTGATTTGTGACCATGAAGATCCAATTGCACAGTCATATGACTGGATAGACAAATATGTCGACCCTGCCAATCATACTGATATCGTATTCGGTATGGGTTTTGGATTTCATCTTGAGGTATTGCTGACCAGTTTTAAAAAAAAGAATGTTCTGGTATTGGAGCCAAGCATTGATATGTTCTGCCAGATTCTTAAGACCAGGAATCTGGCTCTTATAATTGAAAAATCTGAACTTTTTGTTGATGACGATATTGACCTTATATTGAACAGAGTCGGTGAATCATACTGGAATACTGAAAAAGGCGGAATCCAGTGCCAGCCTTTTGAGGTTTATACAGAGATATTCAATACGCTGTGGGAGGAATTTCACAGTAAATTGATAAAGAACACCGAAAGCTTTATGGTGGATGTTGCGACCATCAGGTATTTCGGGGAAAAATGGATACATAACTATATAAAAAATGCTAGAAAAATTTCAGAGGCCTCAAATGCAGATGCATTGGTAAATTCCTTCACCGGAGTACCTGGAATATTGGTTTCGGCAGGTCCGTCCCTGGCAAGGAATGTACACCTTCTTAAGGGACTTGAGGATAAATGCATAATTATGGCAGTCGGAACAGCAGTCAACAAGCTTGAAGATTATGGCATAACACCGCACTTTATGGCTGCTGTCGATGCTTCAGACGAGGAAGCAGAAATTCATGCAAAGGTTAAGAGCGACAAAATACATCTCCTGTATTCCAACCAGGTGGCTGTCAGATCTTTACAGGTGTATGGCGGCCCCAGATTCTTGGTTAATTATTCCGTAGATAATTATACCGCCAGGTTTTTACAGGATTCAGGCATAAAATCGGAAATGTTCGACAGCGGACCTTCAGTTGCCAACACATGCTTCGATATACTGGTAAAAATGGGCTGCAATCCGATAATCATCCTGGGCCAGGACCTTGCCTACACCGGAGGGGCAAACTATGCAGGCGAAGCTCCCGGAGCTGTAACCGGCAAGCTCTCAGAAGATGAACTTAAGGGATATATAAGGGCTAAGGATATCCATGGAGAAGATGTATACACCATTCCGGGCTATATTGCAATGAAGAACTGGTATGAAAGCCGTTTTGAAAGGTTAAAAGGTAAAGTGACAGTAATTAATGCTACTGAGGGTGGACTCAATATTGAACACGCTTCCAACCGGACTTTTGCAGAAGCCATAGCGGACAATGATTTTACTTCCAGGCAGATTTCCGGCAGGATTGAAGAGATATACAGAAGCACCCTTTTCGGGGATAATGTATTGCACAGGCTTGTCAAATATGAGGAGTCGGTAGCAAAAGAGCTTGACAGGCTGGAAGAGGACTGCAAAAGACAGGCTAAACTGGTTGACCTGCTTGAAAGAGGGGTCTATCATCCCTCAAAGGACAGAAAGTCTTTCGAAAAGGTGGTTGCACAGGTCAGTGAGCTTTCTGAACGCGTGATGCAATCACCGGTTTACAATACTGTTTTGAAAAACATGAT
>CALMWN010000492.1 GCA_937873555.1 uncultured Clostridia bacterium | reverse complement strand
TTATGATTAGCGGTTTGTAATGCCTTATTTCCATATTTTAGGTGCAGAATTCAGGTTACCAGTGTACAAAACCTGTGTCAACATGTTTTTTGTTGTTCAATCCGAAAAAAGTTAATGTTTTTGATTATTGATATATCTAGAGGTATATCCTGTTATTCGTTATACCCTCCATTTTGCCTATCCCGTAGCCATAACAAAATGATTGGTACATACTCGATACAATCAGCGCATTCAAGAATTCCCGTTCTTCTTCATTCAGACCTTTATCCATGGTTTTTATGAAATTCCTCGTTTTATCCCTGGCTATGATTTTTATTGCCTCTCTTGTACCTGAAAGGTCCTTCTCAAGCTTCTCCTTGCCCTGCCTCAAGTATTCCCTTATGGTGGTTTCAAAATCGCTGCTCCCGGTAACTCTCCTTATGCTGCTCATTTTATATCCTCCCGCATAATTTCGCCTTGCAATAACACAAAAATAGTATTGCCATATTATGGAGAGGGTTATGCAGAATATCCGAAAAATTGCTGTTTACCTTGTTACGAGCCCGTCCTTTTCTTTTGCGGCAAGCTTTATCTGAAGGGTACCCGTCTGCCCGTTGTTTATGTGTGTAACGGTTATTGTATCTCCGGGGTACTTGGAATAAATGTAGGTCCTTAACTGCATCATGGTATTGATGTTTCTTCCGTCCACCTGGGTGATTATGCCGCCTACTCTTATACCGCTCTTGAAAGCCGGCCCCGATTCATCCACATTGGCTGCATAAATGCCGTTATCCAGTCTGATACCATTATTGAGATAAGGTATTACCTCCCTGTCGTATGCAAAAACTCCAAGGTATGGCTCTACAAATTCACCCCTGTCAATCAGATGCCTTATAATAGGAACAGCAACATTAATTGGCACTGCAAAGCCCATACCTTCTGCACTGGCAACTTTAATGGTATTTATCGCGATTACTTCACCCCTGGCATTCAAAAGCGGGCCACCGCTGTTTCCGGGATTTATGCTCGCATCAGTCTGTATCAGATCCTCCATGAAGTTTGGACCCTGATCGGTATCTATCTTGATCGTCCTGTTCAATGCGCTTATAATTCCCGATGTAACCGTCCTCTGGAACTGCAGCCCAAGAGGGTTTCCTATGGCTATAGCCGGTTCTCCGACCTGTACGGTATTTGCATCCCCCAGTGGTATGGTGGTCAGCCCTGTCATATTAACTTTTACTATCGCCAGGTCAAGTGTCGGGTCGGCCCACACTGTTGTGCCGTCAGCAGTTCTGCCGTCTATAAAGGATACTGTGATCCGCTCGGTTTTTCCTCCTGCCACATGATTATTGGTAAGAATAAATCCATTCGCGCTTACAATAACACCGGAGCCAACACCCTGGACCGTTTTTGGCTTGAATATGGAATCACTCTCGGTTTTTAAAACAGATATTCCGGCAACTCCCGGAGAGGCATTTTTTGCAACATTGGCTGCGTTGAAGCCACTTATGCCTCCCGGCGTATTTGCTCCGGCTGTACCGTCCGCCGCTCCCCCCGGTACTTCAGCTGCTATCTGCTGCGGTCTGGGCGTGGCATTGGCATCCGATTTAGGTACTTGAGCCGGGGGCATCCTTCTGTCAATGCTTCCTGAGGTATAGAAAAATATCAGGACTGCAACCGCCATCGAGCCTAAAAGTGTAATGAAAACCGTTTTAAGAAAACCGCCTTTTCTTCTTTCCCCAAACATTAAATCATCCTTCTTAGTTTTATTTTTTATTATTTCATGTAAGGAGGAAAAGAATACTACCGGTACAAAAAAGAAAAGCCATGCTTCAAGCTTCTGAAACACCGCTTTTTATTATTTTCTTTACGCTTTTTTCAAACTTGGGCCTTGGCAGCATCACCTGATGGGCACATCCAAGGCACTTAATCCTGAAATCCGCTCCTGTCCGTGTGACTTCCCACTGCTTGCTCCCACACGGATGTTCTTTTTTCAATTCCACGACATCACCGACGGCAAACCTGTCAGCCATTGCCCCCACCTCCGCTTACCGTTTTCTCTTCCATTACCACCCTGTTCTTTTCGAAAAACTCTATACCTGCTTTGGAGAACTCATCTCTTATCAGCTTTCTGATTCTTCTCTCGACTTCCCAATGCTCATTGGGCAGAGTTTTTGCAATCAGCCTCAGGTTAGCGCTGTCCTTTCCGAGCTCTGTTATCCCCAGTACCCTGGCCGGCTCTACCACAGTAGAAAGCTCACCGGATATCCTGCTGCAGACATCGGAGGCGATCTCATAAGCTTTTCCCATGTCTGAGCTGTAGGTGACCGGAATATCTATAATTGCTGTCTTGTTTCCTCTTGTGTGATTTGTCAGCTTTTTAATCTCCCCGTTCGGGATTATGTAGAGGTCTCCATTAAAATTGCGCAGCTTTGTTATCCTGAGCTCCATCACCTCAACAGTGCCGTTCATATTATCGACTGTAATAAGGTCACCTACCGCAAACTGATCTTCCAGCAGGATAAAAAATCCGGATATAACATCCTTTATAAGGCTCTGGGCACCCAGTCCCACTGCAATACCACCAATGCCGGCGGCAGCCAGTACCGATTTCAACTCAAAAATATCCGACAGAATGGTTATAATGGCTACAATATACACCACATACCTGAAAACGCTTACCAGCAGCGAAGACATGGTATCAACCCTTTTGCTGTCAATACCATACTTGAAGGTTTTCTGCTTTTCAAAAACCTTGCGTATGACCATACTTCCAAGCTTTGCAGCAGTAATTGCCAGTATGGCGACCCCAATTACTCTGATTGTACAGATGACCGGATTATATATGTCTCCAAAAAAGTCCTTGAGCTTTAACGTGATATTGGTAAAATGCATCTTATCCTCCGGAATATTATTTGACAGATATATTATACCACAAAAAGCCTCTTTACTTACAGCACCTTACAAACTCTCCGAAGAGCCCTAAAAATGAAGGATCCTTTTCCCACATCAATTCCGGGTGCCACTGGACTCCGACTGCAAATTTGTGTCCGGCAGATTCTATGGATTCTATGATACCGTCCGGCGCAGTTGAAGACACCTTGAACCCCGGTGCCACATCCCTGACTGCCTGGTGATGGTAGGAATTAACCCATGCATGCCCGTTTTCACCGAAGGAATTCCATACGAGGCTGTTTTTTTCTATTTCGATTTCATGTGTTGGATACCACCTGGGTGCCTCCTGTGAATGTTTCACCAATTCAACTGTTTTTACCTGGGAGGCAATATCCTGGTATAATGTGCCGCCCATGGCAACATTCATCACCTGGATTCCCCTGCATATCCCGAATACAGGCTTGTTTCGCTCCAAAGCCTTTTTTGACAGGTATATCTCCATCCTGTCCCTGTATGGCGATATGTTCCCGCTGCACGGCAGGTTAAGTTCACCGAATAATCTGGGATCTACATCAGGGCCCCCGGAAATCAGGAACCCGTCAAATCTTTCCAGTATTTCATCAAGCACCTCAAAATCTGTTGTCATAGGCAAAATGGCAGCCAGTCCACCGGCTTTCAATATTCCCTCACAATACCCGTCCTTTATATACGTAGTTCTCTTATCGTAATCGTACCATGGCGTCACACCAATCAAGGGTTTATGTCCTGTCATAATACCGCCTCCCGTAAAGTATATTAGCTAATATTAAAACTTGATATGTTTTATAATATGTCATTAGGTCATTTTAATTTTTTAGTTTTATATAATACAAAAAGAAGATATTGTATTGTAAACAATATCTTCTTATATATCATATGCAAGAATGATTGCTTTTGCAATTTCTTTCATCGGAATGCCCTTGTCCATGCTCTGCTTCTGAATCCTTTTGAAGGCTTCCGGCTCTGAAAGGTTCAGGTGTTTCATAAGAAGGCCCTTCGCCCTCTCAACCTCCCGCCTTGTGTCAAGAGTTGCTTTCAGCTCTTCTATCTCCTTCTCCAGCTGGTCTATTTTCCTTTTGTTTTTAACCATAAGGTTAATTGTGTTGATAAGGCTTTGTTTGTTTAGCGGCTTGGACATGCAGACAAATCTGCCGGTGTCTGTCAAACTGCCTATGAGACTCCGTTGGTTTTCATTGGCAATAAGGATTATGTCGCAGATGTCATCCTCTATCGCAACCTTTACCGCATCCCAGGCATTTGTCAGGCTATAATCCACTACAGCAAGATCCGGCTTTAGCGCTCTTACTTTGCGCAGGCATTCGCTCCCATCCTTTGCCTGATCAACTACAATATATCCGCTTTCCTGAAAAATGCTTTTCAACTTGCCTATTGATGCGTCGTTATTTAGAGCTATCAATATTCTTACCGGATCCATATGAACACTCCAATACCGTTTTATGAAAGCAGCCGAACGGCAAGTATCAGCTGTATAAACCCATCAGGTTGATATCAGGGTTTAAAGCCATACTGCCGATTCGGCCGCACCGTTGCTGCACATTCTTAATACTTGGTAAGATACTCGTCAACTTCCCATTTGCTTATTTTGGTCCTGTATTCATCCCATTCTTCTGTTTTGGCTTCGATGTATTTTTCAAAAATATGGTCGCCAAGCGTATCTTTTGCAAGCTTGCTCTTGGACATTTCCTCCAGAGCTTCCATCAGACTGCCGGGAAGTGAACCTATTCCCTCTGCTTCACGCTGTTGTTCCGTCATCTGGAAAATGTTCTTATCTGTCGAAGCAGGAGGCTGAACCTTGTTTTCTATACCATCAAGGCCTGCAGTAAGCACTGCTGCCAATGCAAGGTATGGATTGCACGTCGGATCCGGACATCTTAGTTCAACCCTGGTTGACGCCCCTCTGGCTGCCGGTATTCTTATAAGAGGACTCCTGTTCCTTGCTGACCATGCAATATATACGGGAGCCTCATACCCCGGCACCAAACGTTTGTAGGAATTAACTATTGGATTCGTCAAGGCTGAAATGGATCTGATATTCTTCATCAAGCCGCCTATAAACCAGTACGCTTCCTGGCTCAACTGCAGCGGAGAATTTTCATCATAAAAGACATTTTTGCCATTTTTGAAAAGTGACATATTTGTATGCATACCTGAGCCATTAATACCAAAAATCGGTTTGGGCATAAAGGTTGCATGCAATCCGTGGCGCTGCGCGATAGTTTTTACTACTAATTTAAATGTCATAATGCTGTCGGCCGTGGTTAAGGCATCACCATACTTAAAGTCGATCTCATGCTGGCCGGGTGCAACCTCATGGTGTGAAGCCTCAATTTCAAATCCCATTTCTTCCAGGGCGAGGCACATGTCTCTTCTTGCATTTTCCCCGAGGTCAACGGGCCCTAAGTCAAAATATCCTGCATTATCATGTGTTATAGTGGTCGGATTCCCCTCACTGTCTGTAAGGAAAAGGAAAAACTCACACTCAGGTCCCACATTGAATTGATCAAACCCTAAATCTGTGGCTTTTTTAAGGGCTTTTTTAAGGACATATCTAGGATCTCCCTCAAAAGGTGTGCCGTCAGGATTGTACACATCGCATATAAGTCTTGCAACTTTGCCCGTTTGTGGCCTCCATGGGAAAATAACGAAAGTATTCGGATCAGGTCTCAAATACATGTCTGATTCTTCAATCCTCACAAAACCCTCAATTGAAGAACCATCAAACATGCACTTGTTGTCCAGGGCTTTTTCAAGCTGTTCAATGGTAATTGCGACATTTTTCATGATACCGAATATATCCGTGAATTGTAAGCGGATAAATTTTACATCCTGCTCTTTTGCAAGCCTAATGATATCTTGCCTTGTGTAGTTTACCATATTCAACACTCCCTTTTAAACTGCTTGCGCCAACAATATTTACGCATTTCACAGTATATATTAGAGACAACGAACTGTAAAAGTAAAACTATCAAATTTAATCATCTCATGATACCGCATTTTTCAAATGCTATCTTCATGGATATTAAATTAAGTTTTGCTATGTTTACATTTCGGGCTCAATAATAAAGCGCACTCAAATAAGACATTAAGTCAAATCTGAGAACGCCACTGTCCCACTTGAACTACAAATCAGTATAAAAATAGTTGGTTTCATTATAACATACTACAATAATTATGCAACTTTTTTTTAGTATTATACCCCGTATACTACCTAAATTCAAAAAAGGCCCTCTACCACCGGCAGTCAAGATAACCAAATTTAAATTTAGTGATTTTCAGATAGGAAAGCACCTGTGGAAGGGGTGCTTTCCTTGCTGGATAAAATCACTTTTAAATTTGGTTATCTATAAGATGATATCAGGCTTTTTCGAATATTTGTTCAGTTCACTTAAGCCTTCTCAAACATGTCCTTCCCCACACCGCAAAGAGGGCAAACCCAATCCGACGGCAGATCATCGAAGGAAGTACCGGGTGCAATGCCACTGTCGGGATCACCCACTTCAGGGTCATAAATATAACCGCAGGCCGTGCATACATATTTATCCATAAAATCAACTCCTATCAATTATTTTTATTATATTACCCATATTTTTCATTAGATAACAATTCTTTTTGAATGTCAATCCATATATCATCACGTTGATCTGTTTTTGAATATTATTATTATTCCGAGCAAAATCAGCAGTGCGGGAATTATTAACTGAGATGAATGATAATTAAAAAAGCTTCTTAA
>CALMWN010000491.1 GCA_937873555.1 uncultured Clostridia bacterium | reverse complement strand
CAAATCCACCTTCTTTTTTACGGTTAATTTTGAAATATCGGTCATAGTGTAAGGTTCTTGGTGGTGGCTCGGTCATTTCGTTCAACGTGCGTTCACATCGTTCAAGTTCATCAAACAGGATTTCTTCTTCAGCTGCCGCTTTTGTTGGGTTGTAGTAAATATGTGCTTTGACACGCATACCCAAGTCTTCTCGTATCACAGCCTTAGCATATGGTAAATGCTTACCAAGCCTACACTCAGAACGATTGACTATTTGGTTACGATATTTGTCAATCAGTTCTTTGGCAAATGAGGTTGAATTAGGTACACTGATAATGAATCGGGTGCCTGCATCCGTCATAAAGCGTAGATTGTCGGCTGAAAAGAATCCTCTATCCAACACATATTTTGTTCCTTTGCATCCAATCAGCTCATTGTCACGAAGCATATATGTCAAATGAGTTTTGTCAGGCACACTTCAGGGATATACGCAGTAGTATAGGGGTAGCATGCTTTGCTGACCATAATACATTGCAAAATTAAGCTGTGGCAAGCTCTCCTTATCTCTGTTATAGCCCCATTCCAGTGCATCTATTCCCGTTGCATAGGATGATATGGAAGTAACGTCATATGCAATATATTCGGATTGATTTC
Organism: uncultured Clostridia bacterium; assembly: GCA_937873555.1. Taxonomy (GTDB): domain Bacteria; phylum Bacillota; class Clostridia; order Acetivibrionales; family CALMWN01; genus CALMWN01. The sequence goes on along the minus strand of CALMWN010000491.1, from coordinate 3,047 downwards.
TTGCATATATCCATGTTCTGAAAAAATCCATCTTGCTTTTGTAGTCGATTGCTTGAAAGATGCGGCTTATATCGCCTGAACTGAGTTTGATGTTTCCGTGTGGATATACTTCGTCATACCAATCTTCGTAATATGACATAACGTTACCTTCACAAAGCATATATTCAGCAAGTGCTATGATTTGGTCGGCATATTTGGGAAACTTTTTCTTCATGATCCCGGTCAAGCCCAGTTCATTTAATAAACCATCAATTAGGTAGGTTACCCCACAGCTTTTTATTGACTCTATTTCCGGTTGCTTGAATTGTTCATCCCTGGCATAGACCTCATAATAATTTCTGTTAGGAATAAGCATACCGGTCTCATCATCAATTTTTCCTATTGAAACCCTGTCATTTGTCGGTTTGCCTTTTTCGTTTCGATAAACACGAGTAATATAGTATACATAGATTGCATCTTTGCTTTTGTACTTAATAATTCCTCGCTGCGGTAAGGGTACTTTTTTTGATATATCCAATGCCATCTCAATTAACCTCGCCCACATGTATAGTATAATTATACTATACATGTGGGCATTTTTCAAGACCTATGTTTAATGAAAGTGCCCATTTTATCTAGCATTATTAATTTGTATTGTATAAAAATGCAGGAATTTAGGATAAATAACGAAGTATTTCAAAATAGTGTAAAAAGAAGGCTCATAGGTCAAAAACCTCTTAAGCCTTCCTTTTATATGGTTGCGGGGGCTAGACTTGAACTAACGACCTTCGGGTTATGAGCCCGACGAGCTACCAACTGCTCCACCCCGCGATATCTAGTGTGTCATTATGAAATAACACACTTTCTCATAAAAGTAAATGTAAAATTCAGTATGTTGTATACTTACAACTCAGTAATACCACCTATAAGTTGTATACTATTATTAAATATCCATAATAATGGGCAATATCATAGGGTTCCTTTTTGTTTTCTGATATAAATAATCCCTCAACACATCCTTTATCGTACTTTTCATAACAGACCAGTTTTTTCCCTGGCATTTTTGCAGTACATCCTTTGCCAGTTGTTTTGCTTCGTCCATAAATGCTTCCGCTTCCCGTACATATACGAAGCCTCTTGATATAACATCTGGTCCGGTAATAACATTCCCGGTTTCTTTTTGTACAGTTACAACAACAATAATCAAGCCATCTTCTGAAAGATGTTTCCTGTCCCGTAGCACAATATTTCCTACATCCCCAATGCCAAGTCCGTCCACAAGAACTTTGCCCGATGGAACACTCCCGTTAATTCTGGCTTGGCTGGTATTTATCTCAAGCACCTGGCCAATTTCCATAATCAAAGTGTTCTCCTGTGCCATACCTAATCTTTGGGCAAGATTAGCGTGCTGTTTCAAGTGTCTGTATTCACCGTGGACAGGCATAAAGTACTTTGGTTTGATCAGTTGATGCATCAGCTTAAGTTCTTCCTGACACGCATGTCCGGATACGTGAATATCCGCCAGTGCTTCATATACAACCTCTGCTCCCTTTTTAAAAAGTTCGTTGATTACTCCCGAAACAGACTTTTCATTTCCGGGAATAGGTGTCGCAGAAATTACAACCAGATCTCCCGGAACTATTTCCACTTGCCGGTGATCTCCTGCAGCCATTCTTGCCAGTGCAGACATAGGCTCTCCCTGGCTACCGGTTGAGATAATTACAAGCTTCTCCTGCCGGTAGCTTTTAATGCGCTCAATATCTACCAGTACCCCTTCGGGTATTATCAGATATCCTAATTCCATCGCTTTTTTACTGACATTGATCATGCTTCTACCGCAAATCGCCACTTTACGGTTATATTTTACAGCAGCGTTTACCACTTGTTGAATCCTGTGGATGTTTGAAGCAAAGGTTGCAACAAGAATCCTACCTTTTGCATTAACAAATATTTCTTCGAAAGCTTCTCCGACACTTCTTTCAGACATTGTGTATCCTGGACGCTCAACATTTGTGCTGTCGCACATCAGCAGCAAAACACCTTTTTTCCCGAGCTCTGCAAAACGCGGCAAGTCGATAGCTTCACCTGCTATAGGTGTATAATCGACCTTAAAATCTGAGGTGTGAACAACTACACCCACAGGAGTGTGAATTGCCAGTGCTACAGAATCTGCTATGCTGTGAGTAGAACGGATAAATTCTACTTTAAAAGCGCCAAAATCTATAGTTTGACCCTGAGATACAGTTTGAAGCTTGCAGTTCGAAAGTATCCCATGTTCTTCGAGTTTGTATTCTATCAATCCCAGCGTAAGCCTGGTTCCATAAACCGGAACATTTAGATCTCTCAGTACATAAGGCAAAGCACCTATATGATCTTCATGACCATGAGTCACAACAATTCCTTTTACCCGGTCTTTATTTTTAACTAAATACGTAGTATCCGGCAGTACCAGATCTATGCCCAGCATTTCATCGTCTGGAAATGCCATACCGCAATCAACAACAAGAATATCATTTCCATATTCAAAAACAGTGATATTCTTTCCTATCTCCCCCAATCCTCCCAGAGGAATAACTTTTAACTTTTTCTTACCTTTTGACAATATAAATCCTCCAATAAATTTTCTAACAATTCAGGATTTTCATACATAAAACCCTATAATAACTAAAAAGGAGAGCCTGAGCTCTCCTTTAATTACCACCTATTACCGAAGCTTCTGTTTCCACCAAAACCGCCTCTGTTATTGTTATTTCTCTGCTGCTTTCTTGCTCTCCTGCAGTCAGGACATCTCTGTGGCTCATTATCGAATCCCTTCTCTTTGTAGAAAGCCTGTTCGCTTTCAGTGAAAGTGAATTCTGCGTTGCAATCCTTGCAAGTTAATACCTTATCTGCCATATCTATATACCTCCTTAATTTATTTGGATCATATCATTCTTAACTTCCCGCTCCAATAAATTAAAGAGAGTTGTATTCAGAAAAACAATCCACATTATATAAAATGACTAACCGTATAAATATATCACAATATTCTGATTTATGCAATACATATTACAATATTTCCACGGCAA
>CALMWN010000490.1 GCA_937873555.1 uncultured Clostridia bacterium | reverse complement strand
TTATATGCTGCAAATCGGGTTCTCATAATCTTTGCCATGCAAAAGATATTGGGATGGAATCATTCATTGAATGTTTGGAAAGAAACCCAAAAAAGTGCGGATTCTCTTTTCCTTTTGGACTTTCATATCTTTGTCAATGTCCCCTCCGTATTTATATAAAAAAGAATTTAAATAAGTGAACTAAAGATAATTAAAGAAATGTTGAAACCTGAAGCCTCTTTTTTTGAGACTCGACGAGAGAATTCTTCCTGAAGTTGACAGTCCAATGTCCAGCCGCATATATGTAAGTTTCATTCTCAAATGGTTACCCTTCGAAGAGATATAGGATAAATACCTACTAAGAAATCAATAAAAGTCCTACAAAAGAATGAGACTTTTTCTGACAGACTTTTGTTAGTAGTAAATGGTATTTTTTAGAAATGGATTAGTGGGTGGTGTCTCGTGGAGAAAGAAATCCGTATCTTGATACTCGAAGATGTTCCGGCCCGTGCTGCGTTGATGGAATTCGAATTACGAAGGGCAGAGATTCCTTTTATTTCAAAGACTGTAAAGACAAGAAATGATTTTGTGAGAGAGCTCCATGATTTTGCTCCTGATGTTATTCTATCGGCTTATTATCTTCCCGCATTTACTGGCTCAGAGGCATTAGCCATAGCACAAGAAGAAGCTGTTCATGTTCCTTTTATTTTAGTTACGGGAGAACTTGGAGAGGAACATTCGGTCGAAATTCTTAAGAAAGGTGCTGCTTACGTTCTTAAGGATAACTTATCAAAACTTCCTTCCATACTACTGAGAGCCCTTCGTTAAGCAGAAGACAAAAGAGAACCTACGGACTGCAGAGTAGTGAATTTAAAGACTGTTTTCTTGGCAAAGAAGGAAACGTTAATTAAAGTGCGTACTTGATGTAGAATTCGATAAGATTCAAGAGCTCCCGGAATTCCCTGCTTGTATGTGGCATTGAGAAAAATGGTGTGCTACCTTCAGGGTAAAAGATGCACGAGGCTGCATTAGCGGCAAGGAGGCAACAATTCTTCCTGAAGTTGAGATTTTTATATATCGCCTCACAATGCAATATTACAAGTGGAAACTAATACTGTCATTTTGTTTCCTTAGTTATTCTGACGTCGAATGCAGGCGCATCAGTAAGCTGAAAAGTTGTTGAAGCTATGGCTACACGACCATCAGTCTTTTCAAATTCCTCGAGGATGCGGGTAAAGATTTTGTCTTTTGTAAAGCGGCGCTTTTTAAAATCAACAACGTATCTGAGAGTAAATTCTAACCAATTATCATTGATAATCATAATAACTGCAGGTTCTACACTTTCAGCTTCAATAAGGTATTTGCTTACCATTTCTTTCCAAGCATTTTGTGCATTATTCGTAAAATCTCCTGTAATTTCATTCAAAATACGCTGAAAAATATCTTTTGCAAGTCGAAAATCGCTTACATGCTTTACAGGCACAGTGATTTCATCCCAGAGGAAAGGAAAGTCCGTTGAATAATTAAAAACCGGTTCTTTGAATACGAAGCTGTTGGCAATACGCACAATACGTCCATTGTACTGATCACCCCCTATCCAGTCCCCGATTTCCATAAGAGTAGTTCGGAGCATTGCGATGTCAATAACATCTCCCTTGATTCCACCCAGTTGAACACGGTCTCCGGTTTTATAGAAATTACCAAATGAAATAGTTATCCATCCTGCGAGACTGACAATAACTTCCTGGAGTGAAAAAGCGATGCCAGCACCTGCTATGCCGACAGCGATATGCACGTCTTTCAAATGTGATCTAAAGGTAGTGAGGACAAATAAGATTGCGATAAAATATCCAATGAATGAGATGAATTTTCGTATCCGGTATCGGCTATTTGTATCCTTTATTTGACGACCGAGATATCTCTTAAGTACGCGGACTACAACATTTATAACTATTATGCCAATGATAGCAATAACAATTTTTTGCACTGTAGGATCAGAAAATGATTTGGTTATGAAGTCTTCCATGTTTTACTCCTCGAAACTAAATTCTACATTTATTAAATATTCCGGTTTATAATCAATAGCAGCATTTTTCAAAAGTTTCTTTCCAAAAATTACATGCCAAAGAAATTAACC
>CALMWN010000489.1 GCA_937873555.1 uncultured Clostridia bacterium | reverse complement strand
GTGGTATGACGTACAGGGGGATATGTGAGAACATGTATAACATAACGGTGTCGGCATGCTCCTTGCTTTGCAGCAGAGGGTATGACCTTATAAAGGACAGGAAGGAATACGGAATGCTGTTCAACGAGCTGATGTCTGTCAGGATAGCTTAAATCCTTAACTAATTGAGAAGCGTCCCCCTCCGTTATGGCCAGATTGAACTATACCTTTGATTACCTGAATCAGCAGTTGCGGCAGGAAAAGGTATTTGATATCAGTCAGGTAGAATTTGCTGTTCTGGAACCCAGTGGGGAGTTAAGCATACAGCTGAAATCGCAAAATCGTCCGTTAACTCCAAAGGATATTGAATTGCCGACCGGATATGAAGGAGTGGCAACTGAAATAGTCCTGGATGGCCAAATTGTTGAGAAAAATCTGCAGCGGAATGGTTTAAGCGAGGACTGGCTATATAAAGAATTAAATAAAAAAGGAATTGATGACGTAAAAAAAGTTGCTTTTGCAGCACTGGCTACAAATGGTAATCTTTATGTGGATCTTTTTCATGATTAAAGTAACTTGGAAGTTAATTTTTAATAATAGTTTTCATAAATTTAAATTGCAATTAACCTGCTTGGAGTAAAATATTGACGAGTTACATAAAATATTGACGAGTTACATAGATAAATTGTGAGGTGCAAGCTATGGATAATAAAAAAACTATGATTGTTATATCGGGTGATATATGTATAAACTCACTTCTATGGAGTACACATCCTCAAGATAATGAAGGTTTAAACTGGCAAAGCCATTTGAATATGCATAGTGTTTTAAAACCTGGAGCATCTTTGCTCTTGTCGGAACTTGTGGCTTTGGCGGCAAAGTGTGTTTCAATTCGCTCTCCCCATATACCTGATTTAGAATCAATTCTGTCAAACGAATTTCTTCGATCTACTGCAGAGCTTGACCTTTTTCCTAAATTTGCTGATGAAAAAGACAAAAGCAAGGTGTATAGGGTTAGCCGTTTTCTTGGGTTTACAGGGCCATCATCCGGTGTACCAAAGTTACTTCCTATTGATAATGATGACGAAAATGCTGAAATGGTTATAATAGACGATAAAAATAACGGTTTTAATACTCATAAAGAATTCTGGCCTTTAGCTGTAAAGTCAGCTGAAAAATCATCGGTAATTTTATATAAGATGGATAATCCTAATGGCTCCAGTAATTTATGGAAACACTTAGAGGCATTTCATATTGAAAATACAATCGTAGTTATAAATTGTGATGATCTACGTTCAAAAGGCGTTAATATAAGCAAAAGCCTTTCCTGGGAAAGAACATCATTGGATTTTGTCTGGCAGCTGAATAATAATCCAAATCTTGCCTTCCTTGCGAAATGCCGACATATTATAGTAACTTTTGGACTTGAAGGTGCTATTTATTATAAGAATAATGGAGTAGTCGAATCCCGTTTGTACTTCCTGCCATATGAATTTGAAGGAGGTTCTGTGAAAGGGGCCCAGGGAAAGATGTATGGGCTTACCTCCTGCTTTGTTGCCGGACTGGCGCGAAGTATTGCTTTAAAAAGTCAAAATGATGAAGAACTGTCTCGTTTAATAGGTGAAGGAATACGTGATGGTATTGCTGCCGCACAAAAATATTTCATTGAAGGTTTTGGAAAAAACATTGAAGCATTTCAATTTCCTAATCCATCAATTTTTATAGAAAGTCAGAATGACTTGATCTTAAAGGAACATGTACAGGATGTAAAGATACATAATGCAATTGACGAAAACTGTCAGAACCACTGGTATATTCTAAGGGACAAAAGCTCGGCCAATTTAGCTGAAATAGCTTATGATATTGTTAAAAGCGGAGAAGAGAAAGTACTGAAATTCATACCTATAGCACAGTTTGGGAAATTAAAAACAGTAGACAGAACAGAGATAGAAAGCTATAGAAGCATAAAAAATCTAATGTGGGAGTATATTTCTACAAAAAATGTAGTCCGTCCGCTTTCCATTGCTGTATTCGGAACTCCTGGCTCAGGAAAATCCTATGGCGTAACCGAAGTAGCAGCCAGTATTGCACCAGAGCTAATAAGAAAATTGAATTATAATCTATCCCAATTCCGTACACCTATAGACCTGATTAAAGCCTTTCATAAAATAAGGGATTTTTCTTTGGAAGGGAAAATCCCATTGATAGTTTTTGACGAATTTGATTCAGCTTTTGAAGGGAAGCTGGGCTGGTTAAAATATTTTCTTGCTCCTATGCAGGATGGAGTTTTTAGAGAAGAAGATTCTGTTCATCCAATAGGGAAAGCTATTTTTGTATTTGCCGGTGGAACAAGCAGTACTTTTAATGAATTTTGTGGAGAAACCATTCATGATGAAAATGAGCATAAACAATTTCTGTCGGAATTTAAAAGCGCTAAAGGTCCTGATTTTGTAAGCCGCCTAAGAGGATATGTAAACATACTTGGACCAAATCAATCAGATGAAAAATGGGACCAATTGTTTATTATCCGGAGAGCAATGCTGTTACGTTCATTTATAGAGCGTAAAGTACCCCATCTTTTTATGTTTCCTTCAATTAGAAAATTAGATATTGTTTTCTTGCCTGCCTTTTTTATTGCCTAAATAACTATTGAATATCAAAATGTCCAATTCTTTGCTAATTTTCAGAACTTTTTCACTTTGTAAATTTTCATAAGTAATGATACTATTCAATAGATTCCGCAGTTCATATAATTTGTCTTTTACTTTTATATTTTTCATGCCAGTTCCTTTTAACGCCTTATTTTTTTAGTAGCCGATTTTCCTGTTGTATTTTTTCTTCCCATTTATTGATTTGCTTGCAAAGAAACGACATTATTATCAATAAAGCTATAAAACCTATAATAATTATTAATCGCATAGTGGGATGATTTCCATACCATTCACGTAATTCCTGCATTTGCATATAATCAAATATCATTGTAAAAACCTCTTTGACAACTATTTTATGTTGTTTTTACGTCCATACAATTCTTCCTGAAACTATCTCTTCTTTTCTTTATATTCTGAATTTTTCATTATGAGTAGACAAATTATAACAATATCAAATGCCGGTTGGTATTGGCCTCTATATAGCATGCGGAGGCTCCTCTTGCAATAAGCCAGGCAGCCAGATGTGCGTGGTAAGATGATTTTACAGTCACACGGTAAGGAGAATTTTCTCTGTCCGGTAAGCAGTTTTTTTCTACCACGGTAAGCACTTTTTTCACAGGATGGTAAGCAGAATTTTCTGCAAACGGTAAGAAGTTTTTTCATTTCTGTGTGATGAGTAAATCACAAGGAGGATGGCATCAGTGCCTGAAATCCGTATACTGTAATCAGACAGTATATGAGAGGAGGCAGCCAGGATGCTGAAAGAAAAACAGATGCAGGAAATCCAGGATCTAAAACTACGCGGCTACTCTATCAACGAGATAGTCAGATATTATGAGGGACAGGGTCAGAAACCGCCCTCGCTACCGACCATTCGCAAATATTACCAGATGGATGCAGTGCCTGAGGTTCCCAACCAGAACCTCATCAAGGACAAGGCCTTTGACCATGAACCCTACCGTTCCGCAATCATTGAGATCATCAAAAACAACAACAGAAGCAATTACTGTGCAAGCTCCACATGTATGTACGAAAGGGACGCTTCTCAAGAACCTGGGAAATAATAACAAAATTAACGATAAAAATGGTATAATGGCAGAAAAAGGGAGGTGCCGTTATGCCAAGAAGAGCAAGAGAGAAGAACGCAGAGAGCATATACCATGTAATGTGCAGGAGTGTATCAGAATACCAGCTGTTTAGGGATGAAGAAGATAAGACCTATTACCTGGGACTGCTGAAGAGATATATAGACAGGTACAAATGCAGAATATATGCCTACTGCCTTATGGACAGCCATTTACACCTGCAGTTGGATCCAAGGGGCTTTGACATATCAAGATTTATGCACTCTGCAAATGTAGCCTATGACGTACAGGGGGATATGTGAGAACATGTATAACATAACGGTGTCGGCATGCTCCTTGCTTTGCAGCAGAGGGTATGACCTTATAAAGGACAGGAAGGAATACGGAATGCTGTTCAACGAGCTGATGTCTGTCAGGATAGCTTGAATCCTTAACTAATTGAGAAGCGTCCCCCTCCGTTATGATGCAACAAAACCTGAGAAATGGTAAAACTGAAGAAGCAAAAGCAGGAAGGTTCAGAAAGTTTTAAAGGGAGAATATTATTACTACACAAAATATCCATTTAATTTTTGGAAGATAGAAAATTCTGCAAGGAATATGATATATTGATACTATGCACGAGGATATTTATTATCAGAATTTCTACATGGAGGGAAGGCTATGAGCAGCTTGTTTTCTGAAATTACAATCAAGAACATAAAGATAAAGAACAGGATAGTAATGCCCCCAATGGTATGTTTCGGTTGGGCTGGCGATGATGGCATTGTCACTGAAAAACATTTAAAGCATTATGAAGCCAGGGCTAAAGGCGGAGTAGGATTAATCATAGTCGAAGCGACCTGTATAAGAAAAAACGGACGCAACACAAACAGCCAGCTTGGAATATGGTCCGATGAGCACATATCCGGTCTGAAGGCAATTGCTGAAAGATGTCACAAATATGAGGCAAAAGTCCTTGTACAGATAAATCACGGAGGGTTTAAAACACATAAATCCGTATCAGAGGACATTGTCGCGCCATCGGATTATAATGATGGAACCTTTTCCGCAAGGATGATGACTATTGAAGAATTGCATGAAATTCAGAATGACTATGCAAAAGCAGCTATCAAAGTGAAACAGGCCGGTATGGATGGTGTTGAATTACATGGGGCACATGGTTTTCTCATAAGCCAGTTCATGTCCCCGGTTACGAACAAAAGGACTGATGAATACGGTGGAAGCATTGATAACAGGATGCGCTTTGCAGCGGAAATTATAGAAAAGGTTAAAGGTGAGGTCGGAAACGATTTTATTATCGAATACAGAATGGGTGGAAATGAGCCTTCTTTGGAGAATGGGATAACCATTGCGAAAAGGCTTGAATCCCTTGGTATTGATATACTCCATGTTTCTGCCGGCATCAGTGACGGCAGTGTACCTCAGGTGCCTGAAGGTTTCCAATATAACTGGATTGTGTATAGCGGGACGGAAATAAAAAAGCACGTTAGTATCCCTGTGATTGTTGTTAACGATATAAGAACTCCAGAACGGGCAGCGTATCTTGTAGAAAATGATATGGCCGACTTCACCGCGATGGGTAAGGGGTTGCTTGTGGATCCGGAATGGGCGAAAAAGGCGAAGGAAGGCATGAACGTAACTACTTGCCTTAAGTGCTCAAGATGTTTGTGGTTTACAAATGGTGAGAGCTGTCCAAGATATGCAAAGTGACAGTCGAAATTTTTACATATAGCGGATATTATATAAAAAATATACTTGAAGATGCTCATGGTGAATGCGTAGTTAGTTTTGTGTTCTCAGGAACGGGATCTCCCATAGATGGAAACCGGTGTAATTGTAACTGTCAGTACCGAGGAGCTTTCTATTGCAGAAGAGACGGAAGAGGAGAGGATTTTTCATGTTATCCCGATTGGCAGCAGGATTCGATAAAAGAAGCTCTTGACGTTATTGAGAATTGGGATGGCTACATTGAATTGCCTGATAAATGGGATATTAATGAATACAATATTATGGAGGAATTTTGCCTATCCATTAAGAATGAGAAGTTAAGCGACAAACTCTATTACGTTATAAAAGGTCGTGGAGCTTTCCGCCGCTTCAAGGGTGAAATAATTCAGTATGGTATAGAAGAAGATTGGTACAATTTTAGGGATGAAGCGTTGAAGGGTATCGCCATCAGATGGTGTAATGCAAATGAAATTGTGTATAATGGGATATAACCGGAAAAACAACAAAAGATTTAACAATGTTCAAGCTTTTAGGCACTAACCTTTAAATATCTGTACGTATTCACCCGGAGAAAATCCGGTTGTTTTCTTAAAAACGGCACAGAAATATTTGGAATCGGAATATCCTACTTCCTCCGCCACCTTATAAATTTTCCAGTCGGTGGTCATTAGGAGCTCCTTTGCCTTACTGATTCTGTATTCTGTCAAGTAGTTGGTGTAATTTTTGCCCACTTCTTTGTTAAAAACAGAGCTTAGATACTCAGGAGTAATATGCAAATCACTGGAAATCTGTTCAAGGGATAAACCCTTGTGATAATGGTCCTTAATTATATTTAATACTCTATTTACTATCATGCTATATGATTTACTGCAGCTTTTGCATTTTACCTTTATCTCTTCAACCAGATCCAATAACGGGGTTGTAGTCTCCTGCCAGGTAATGGAGTTTGAGATATCCTCCAGTATATTGGCTTTGTATATGCCGGTATACAGCTCATAATTAGTGTCCTTCAACAGGCTTATGATACTTGCTGTATAATAGATGAAAGCTTCAGTTACTTTTTCCGGAGGATATGTTTCAGTCCTGCAATAAGAGATGAAGCCGTTTACATGTTTCTCGAGCTTACTGTAGTCTTGCGAATAAATGGTTTTTATCGTGTCCTGGAAAATCTTCTCGGGATTTTTGAATGTCGAAGTTGAAAGCCGGGCTATTTTTAGAGGAGTAATTACTTCTTCCTTACCAATAACCTTGGACCAATTCAGACTCTTCACTAGGCAGGTTAAGCTGCTATTTAGATCTTCCAGTTTTTTTACAGATGAAAGCCCTATTACAGCGTTTTGAAAGTCTTGAGCATGAAAGTTCTTCAGGGTGATATCCCTTAAAGCACTTTCAATTCCTGTAAAGCTTTCGTCCCCAAACATTAAGATTACTATCTGGTTATGATTTGTGTATTCGATTATAAAATATTTCATTCCCCAAAATTTATCCATGGTTCGTGTGAGTATTTGTTTAATTAACTCCTGCTTCTGTGTGGTATTTTTCATATATAATATTGCCAGATTAAAATCCCTCTCGGCATCTATACCATATTTCAGCACCAGGAGGTTTTTCAGGTCTTCGATATCAACGAAATTTCCATTGATTATACTCTGAAAAATGCTCTCGGGCGATAAAAACTGGTATCTGGCATTTTTTTCAGCCTGGAGATCCCTTTCTACGTTTTCCAGCGTATTTTTCATATCCTCAAGTGTGATAGGTTTGAGCATATAATCACAGGCCCCAAGCTTAATAGCTTTTTGTGCAAGTTCAAAATCTGCATATCCGCTTAAAAAAACGATTTTGACTTTAAGTCCTTTTTTTCTTAACTCTCTAAGCATGTCAAGGCCATCCATATTGGGCATTTTTATATCTGCAATCACGAGGTCGGGACTGAGCTGTTCGATTATCCTTATACCCTCCAGTCCATCTTCTGCTTCACCGATTACCTTATAACATGTGTTTATTTTACTTACCAGATTGTTTATTCCCTTCCTTGTCCTTATTTCGTCTTCAACAGTTACTATTTTCAAGCGTTTCCCCCCTATCGCTAAACGATTTTTGGAACAATAAGAGTGATGCAGGTTCCACTGCCCGGTATGCTGTCGATGTAGAATTCCCATTTGGCACCATAATATATTTTCAGCCTGTTCAGTACATTTGCAATACCGATTCCACCATCCTGGTTTGCAATATAGTCCTGGACCACATATCCATTTAATTGACTCAGCTTTTCGTCAGACATGCCTTTGCCGTTGTCTTCGATTGTAAACCTTATAAATTCCTCATTATGTATTTGCCCGGATACTTTTAAGGTTCCGCCCGGTCTTTGTCCTCCGAAACCGTGAATAATGGCATTTTCTATAAATGGCTGCAGAAGCAGCTTATATATTTTGTATCCCATTATCTCTTCAGCTATATTAATAATATAATCGAATGAGTTATAAAAACGTGTTTTTTGTATGTATAGGTACTGGTTCAGCCAATCTACCTCATTTTTTATATTTACTATTCTGTTACTGTCTCTTATACACATCTGACGCTGCCGACGAAGAGGATAGTGTAG
>CALMWN010000488.1 GCA_937873555.1 uncultured Clostridia bacterium | reverse complement strand
ATACGTGTAATGATTATGAAGCTGAACGAAAAAGGCGTATTTGAGCCCGTCAGGAATGAGAATGATGAGACCAGCTGGGTAATAAAGGGCTTTGGTTACTTTTCAAAGGAAATTCAACTGGACAGCGGAAACAACAACATAAGGATTGTAGCGTTCAAGGATCAGGAAAGAGACAATCTGCAAAAGAATGTGAACCTTCAGATAAACGATTTTACACTTTTTTGGGATGAGAAGTTCAAGGACAAAATTCTTAAAGGAACTGCCAACGTTACCGAGACTTTGAAGGAAAGCTTCCAAATACTTGAACAATATAAATAAGGCATCAGTTTCTGGGGTTTAAAATGAACCGGACAAACAAGGAAAGACTAAAAAGTTTCATACTGACAATACTGGTCATATCAAGCTTGATACAGGTAGGAATCCTATGGAGTTATCAAAATCATGGGTTTCCTATTAGTTTTATATCAGGCTTTTTTAATGCTTCAGCCGTAAATGTGCCAGTTGATGCAAGCGGGTATATAAAGCCCTTGAGGGTTGTTGTTTCAGAAGGATATGACGGTTCCCACTGGGCGGTTTACAGAAACAGGGATGAATACAACAAACTCTGGGATGAAGCAAAGTCATATATTACCGATATAATGTATTCAAGCCAGCTGCAGGGGCATGTGGAGGCATTTTCCGATAATGCCTGGGGGAAGCTTGTGACGGGCAGGGCCTTCATTTTTGAATTCCGGATAAATGTCAAGACGGACATCCTTTCCCTGATGAGAGGTGAAAATACCGTACTTACCGGAGATTTTACCGGAGTCAGCAAAATTATTATTTCTCCCTGGGATGATATCAATAATAATGTCACAATATATATTCTTGACAGTGACAGCTCAAGGATACATTCATATGTTCTGCCTATCAAACCGGGCCGTATGCCCAAGGACAGCTACAACAGCATCATAGACAAGCTTAAAAGGGATGCCTCCCTAAGGAGCTATAATGTCATGGCTGAAGCCAATTTTATAAAAAGAGAAGACTTCTCGATAAACAATGATGTGCTGGTTGTTATGTCGGACAAGTACAGATATGCAAATATCAACAGCTTAAAGTGTGTCTGGCCTGATGAATTCAGGTTCAAGAATTCCATCAGCGGCTCGGAGCTGGATAACATTTCAAACAGCATACTCGGCAGTGAAAATGACAGCTACGTACCGGCCGAGGATACCAATTACAGGGCGTATGTATTTAAGAACATATACAATACCTACAGGGTTTACGAGGACGGACTGCTTGAGTACAAGAGGAATACCCTGTTGAATGAGCCCGGCAGGGGAAGCATGAAGGATGCATTCAGAAATGTAATAGAATTTATTAATAAAAGAAAAAATTTAATTCAGGGGATGGATATTTACCTGTCAGGCATAAGAGAAACAAAGGACCGGAACAGCTATGAATTTACATTTGATTATGTATTGGGCGATACCCCTTTGCTTTTCAAGAATTATGAATCGGTACGCAAGGAAAATGTAGTCCTTAACAATGCAATCACCATAGAGGTGGCAGGTACCGGAGTGACCTCCTGCTGGTGGATAATCAAGGGATTTGAACCTGTTAAACAGCAGGGGCAGTATGACGTCGGATTCGATAAATTCCTTGATTGGGCATATAAAGCCTTCAAGGCTAATGCAACGCCCGGGAACCAAAGCCTGCATATAAGGGATATAAACCTGTGCTATAAGATGAGCTCGTCGGAAAACAACCAGCTTCTTCAGCCGGTATGGGTAATTACCACTACGGAAAACAATATCATCCCGGTTGTGCTGGACAAAAAATAGGTTCAACAATACATTCAGCAAGGAGAAATGTATGGATTGGTCAAGGGCTAAAAGTATACTCATTCTCGTATTTGTTATTGTCAACATTTTTCTGGTTGCCAATATTGGTGTATTTAACTTGAGAAGCAGTATATCGGGAGAAACCATATCCAATGCCAAAACTGTCCTCAAGGAGAGGGGAATTACACTAAAATGCGAGCTGCCGCGTTTTGGCAGTGATACGGGAATGATGCAGTTTGACAACGCCGCAGACAGAAAAAGAGAAATCATAGGTAAACTCCTTGGAAATATTGATAAGCCGGTCGAAAGTATAAAATTTGGAGAAGAGCTGGTAAAAGGGAGTAAAAATCTTGTTTTTGAAAGCAACGGAGATTTTATATACAAGGACCAGTCTCCTTCCGGAAGTGTCAATCTGACTTCCAAAAATGAGATAGAGAAGCTGGTGCGTGATTCCCTCCAGGGGACCGGACTTCCTCTTGGCAAATATATTGTCGATGATTTCTGGCTGGTCTCCGATAAAGAAGCCATTATAATTTTCCGTGAGAAATATAAATCATTCATTGTATATGATAATTATATAGGCGCCTGGGTATCAAAAGAGGGCATAACCCACCTTGAATGCAGATTCAAGGAGGTAAGGGGTCTTACACAAAAAAATAAAATCATTCCCGCCCACGTCATCCTGCTGAGGAACATGGAAAAAGGCAGCGGTACCGTTATCCTGGGGATAGATATCGGGTTCAGGAACAAATCCGACAGAAGCACAAAGGACCTGTACAGCTCTCCGGCGTGGAGAGTGACCACGGACGATAATGTGATAACGTATTTCAATGCGTATACGGGCGAGGTTATAAAGTAAGCAGCTCCCTTTCTATCTTCCCCTCACTTCAAGGGGAAGGAAAAGCAGGACTCT
>CALMWN010000487.1 GCA_937873555.1 uncultured Clostridia bacterium | reverse complement strand
TAATAAAATTTGCCCGGTATCGAGCCACGCAAAATTTTGTCTTCACATGTTGCAGACCTACTAAAAAAGGGTATGCGTCGAAACTGCAGCATACCCTTTGAAAGTTCCTGCTATTTTACTTCAACGGCCCATCCGAACTTGTCTTCAATGCTGCCGCTCTGTATACCGGTTATGGTATCGTATATCCTTGCAGAAATATCACCTATTTTGCCTTTATTTATGGTGATTTTGTTTTCATTCCAGTTTAGTTCACCTATAGGGGAAATAACTGCTGCCGTACCTGTACCAAAAGCTTCATCAAGTGTACCGTTTGCCTGAGCCTCATATACTTCTTCTATGGACAATTTGCGTTCGGTGACAGGGATACCCCAGAATTTCAGCAGTTCAATGGTAGAATCCCTGGTAATGCCGGCGAGTATGCTGCCTTCGAGTGAAGGGGTTATTATTTCGCCCTTTATTTTAAAGAAGACATTCATGGTTCCAACTTCTTCAATGTATTTCTTTTCTATCCCATCGAGCCATAACACCTGGGTATATCCTTTTTTCTTGGCTTCCATCTGTGCCTTCAGGCTTGATGCGTAATTGCCGGGTGTTTTTGCATAACCTATGCCGCCCTTGACTGCACGGACATAATTACTTTCCACATAAATCTTTACAGGATTTATACCCTCAGGGTAATAGGCTCCCACAGGAGAGAGGATTATCATGAATTTATAGGTGTTGGATGGCCTTACTCCAAGGTAGGGGTCGGTAGAGATTATAAACGGCCTTATGTACAGTGAAGTGCCTTCCGCTGTTGGAATCCAGTCCTTTTCAAGGTTTACAAGGGTTTTGGTGGCTTCCACGGCAAAATCAATATCTATTGGAGGTATGCAAAGCCTGTCATTTGATATATTTACCCTTTCCATGTTCTTATGAGGCCTGAAAAGAAGTATTCTTCCATCTTTGGCCTTGTATGCCTTCAAGCCTTCAAATATGGCCTGTCCATAGTGAAGAACCATGGTCGAAGGATCAAGTGACAAAGGGGCATAGGGGACTATCCTGGGATCGTGCCAGCCCTTTCCTTCAGTATAATCCATAATGAACATATGGTCAGTAAAATAGTTACCAAACCCCAAATTATTCTGATCCGGTTTCTGTTTGGGTGAGGATGTCTTTTCAAATTTTATCTGATAAGACATAATTCTATCTCCCTTCGTATAATAAATTTATTATTATTGAAAGTAAACTCTTTCTACAATCCCTGTCATGCAAATGTTGCGGCAGACAACCGTACGGTTCACATTTTGAAGAGAAGGCAGGAGCTTTGCTTTATGTTTCTTTATATTATGCAACTTTTTCTTATAAAAATCCAGTGCTTTTTAATATTACTTGCTTTTTATCCTCAGGATCAAACATAAATCATTTTCACCGTCATGCCGCCGTCGATGGTAAGATTTGTACCTGTTATAAAGCCTGCATCTGCCGAGCTCAAGTATAAACATGCGCCTGCAATATCCATCGGAGTCCCGACCCTGCCTGCAGGATGCTGCGAGTGGTCGAGTTCAGTCAGGTGTGCCTGTTTTGCAGTGTCTGATCTCTTCCATGCAGAGACATCGATCCACCCCGGACTTATGGAGTTAACCCTGATGCCATGTTTGCCCAGAGTGACTGCAAGAGAATGGGTAAGGGCAATAATACCCCCTTTGGAAGCGGAATAAGCCCCGGTATCGGGTTCAGACATGAATGCCCTTGTAGAAGCAATATTTATAATACATCCGCTGTCTTTCTCCACCATTGCTTTTGCACAGTATTTCGCACACATGTATGTGCCCCTGAGATTGATGGCCAAAACCCTGTCCCAGGCATCCATGCCATCATCAAATATGCTGTCCGAGCTGCCTACACCGGCATTGTTTATAAGGATATCCACAGTGCCGAACCTTTCCAGGACCTTCTGAACCATATTTTTCACACTGGATTCCACCGAGACATCAGTGGGGATGAAATATGCCTTATGTCCTTGTCCGGTGATATATCCGGCGTTTTCCATTCCTGCCTCGCTATCGGATTCAGCTATTATGACGTTTGCACCTTCGGAAGCATACGCACGTGCGACAGCTCTGCCTATACCCTGGCCTCCGCCGGTTACTATTACAACCTTGTCCTCGAATCTCATAATAATTACCTCCCGTATAAACATATGACCATAAATATTCTATATTTTAAATGGAAATATTACAATATTGTACGGCAGTGATTTCAGTGTTGTCTTTACATAGTCAATTTGCTATTATTAATGTTACAAAGGATGACATTGTGACATTGAACCATATGTTATGTCTTACGGAGGTATTTGATGCTGGAAAAGTTTTATCCGGATATGTTCGTCGACAGGATACAGGATATTGAGCTTTTGGAATTGAAAAAGAAAAATATAAAAGGACTCATACTTGATATAGATAACACTCTTGTTCCGATGCATATGAGAGAAGCAGACGAAAATGCGGTCAGGTGGATAGAGAAGGTGAAAAACGCAGGGATAAAGGCATGCATTGTTTCAAATGCTTCAAGCAAGAGGGTAATAAAGTTCAACGAAAGATTGGAGCTCCATGCGATTCACAGGGCTTCAAAACCGGGAACAAGAGCCTTTCTCAAGGCTGCAAGGCTGATGGGCCTGAATCCGGGCGAGACTGCTGTTATCGGAGACCAGATATTTACCGACATATATGGTGGGAACAAGGTTGATATGTTCACCATACTTGTGAAGCCGATTGACGCAAAAGAATGGTTTTTCATCAGGTTAAAAAGGCTTGGGGAGAAGATTGTGCTGTCAGAATACAACAAAAGGACCGAGCACAAATGGAATAAAAGGCTTCAATGGAAGAAAAACAGCCTGGACAAGAGGATAAGAATAAAACAAAAGGGTTGATATGCCCTTCAAAAATAGTGAGGTTAACATGCAGGTAGATAACAGAGTTACTGGAAAGACCCGCTTGATAGGGGTGATAGGAAACCCCATAGCTCATTCGATTTCACCACAGCTTCATAATACGATATGCTCACATTTAAACCTTGACCTGGTATATGTGCCGTTCAGAGTGGAGAGGAATGACCTGGAACAGGCGATAAAGGGGTTTAAGGCATTGAACTTCATCGGCTTCAATATTACAATCCCCTATAAAAAAGATGTAATGAAATATATTGATGAGAATACCAAGGAAGCCCTGTTGATGGGTGCCGTAAATACCGTCAAGAATATTGACGGGAGGCTTTATGGGTACAACACCGATGCGGAAGGGTTTTCAAGGTCTTTTAAGGAAGGGTCCGGGATCTCATTCAGGGAAAGGGAAATTGCGCTGCTCGGTGCCGGAGGCACGGCAAGGGCTATTGCAGTTAAACTTGCACTGGAAGGGGCCAGGAAGATAAATATTTTGAACCGCACCATCTCAAAAGCGGAAGAAATCACCGAAATAGTGAATAACAATGTAAAACCGGTGGCATATGCACACCTTCTGGAGTCAGTCACAGCGAGGGAGGCCTTTGCACGGAGCAGTGTGATAATCAACACTACTCCGGCAGGAATGCATCCGGATATTGATTCCTGTCCTGTCGGCAATGATTTTGAATTTTCTCCGGAACAGATTGTCTACGATGTCATATATAACCCTGTCAAAACCAGATTCCTGCACAGGGCGGAGGAAAAAGGATGTAAAACGGTCAATGGCCTTGGGATGCTGTTTTATCAAGGCATTTATGCATTTGAGATATGGACGGGAATACGGCTGGATGACGAAACCCTGAAGGAATCCTACAAATCCTTTTTGACCATAATGGCC
>CALMWN010000486.1 GCA_937873555.1 uncultured Clostridia bacterium | reverse complement strand
ATCTTATTATAAGCCTTGTCATAACCGCTTTTGACAGGGTTTATCTATGTTTATCAACTTGTCCTTTTCTTCCAAGACCCGCCAACACAGTTGCCTTTATGAATTGCATCTATCACAGTGATATTTATAACCCAATAACCACCCTGACCTTATCCCACTGATTGCTTGCATATTTTGCCCTCAATGACGCCATATATTGTCCTTCTGAAGCTCCCCACCGCATACCGGACTGCTTCATTCGTTGCTGTATCACCAGCTTGTTCCCGCTTTCTATTGCTCCGCTCCCTATGGAATAGCCCTTTAACTTATACCGCCGGTAATCGATACGTCCCCGGTTGTTCCCTATATATGTTTTCAGATTTGGCACCTGGGCAGGCAGCTTTACATCTGCCAAGTCCGGGAGCCCACCCAAAACCTCATCTACAAGCCCTTTGTTTATCTTGTCCAGTATATCCTTTGCCCACCCCTTCATCTTTATTTCATTGTCCGGATACTGGTATTTGGCAAAGCGATGCACATTCTCGCTTAAATGGTAATAGTCCAGTATCTGCACAGCATCCGAGAACAATTCTTCACAAATATTCCATATCCAGTGTGAACCATCTCCAATAAACACCACCTGGCGGATTTTTCCGTATCCTGCCCTCGCCGCCGCATCAAACAATAGCTTCTTTAACTCATCGACTCCGCCAAAGTAAGTCACATATTCTTTTTTCGTGATGATCATTTTCCCGTCTTTTCTACGAATACTGTCTCCATCATAAAATACAAGTCCAAGCTTCATTTCCCGCCAACTCGACCCGTCTTTATCCTTCGAAGTCGTGTTTATCTGCGAGCCATCCGTTAATATATACAGATTCCCTTCTTTTCTATATCTCTCCAACAGTGCTGGAGCCGCTATCTCTGGCTTCTCATAGGCCGCTCTGGCTCTTGCCATGTCTTGGTTAAAAACCTTTTCCCCGGTTTCCTCGGTTACCGACCTTATCAGGCTTTCGCTTACTTCTATCCCTGTAAATTTTCTTATTAATTCCGATGCTTTTTCAAACGACATTGCCACCTGTCCTGCATATGTCATAAGGTCTGCCATTTCCATCGTTACCTTATGCTCTCCCAATAGCCCCATTTCATCAATTACGAAAGCAAATCCTTCATGACAAAAACGGCAAAAGTAATAATCATAATTTATGTCTATCCACCCATGCTTTGTTAATACCTTAAGTTTTTCATCGTAATTTGTTATTCCCGTCGGTTTCCCGCATTTTGGGCAGTTTTTTTTTACTTTCATCTTCCATTTCTTTTTTTATATCACGTTCTGCCCTCGCTTTAAGAGCTTTTTCAAATTTTTCCTTGGCATGATCCATTGCTGTTTCGAATTTACATAGCTTACCTTGCATTTTTAGTTCATGGATTTCTTGATCAAACTCATCCAATATTTGCTTCTCAATCTCTTCAATTGACTCATCTTTTGTATTCAAGCTATCAACTCCTCTTCACAGGCATTATTAATTAATTCCTTTTATGTTCATATAGTACAAATTATATAATATTTAACACATAAATACAAAACAAAAAATGGAATACTGCAATCAGCAGACTGTATTATTCTTGTTAT
>CALMWN010000485.1 GCA_937873555.1 uncultured Clostridia bacterium | reverse complement strand
GTTATATCATAATCCAAAAGAGAATAGATATCATTCTTCTGCAGTACATATCCATACATCTCTTTAGGGATAGTTAATAGACAGCGACAGCATTTTATACTATCTTCTGTTAAAATGAGCTCACTATTACAATACTTACACTTTCTTGCCTGTAATATTTCTTGGTAGTCCTCATTAGAAATAGAAGTACATTGTTTATTGGATATGAATTCATTTATATAGTTCGCATGCCTTCGCATGACATCATAAATTTTACTTTTACCCAATTGCACATCCTTCAGGCTTTTATTGAAATTTATGAGATATTCTTTTTGTAGCAATTCCAGAGGAGCATTATCGGTTATCTCCTTACCTTTAGGAGTCAGTTGCACTCTATCATTTTCTATTGCAATAAGTTTGTTATTGACCATAGAAGTAATCAGATCACCTTTATTTTCTTCTATCCCGATTCCAAAATCCTTTTGTGAGATTTTTTTCTTTTCTGTCCTTATGCTACGGCCATTATTCTGCAGAGCCGTAATTAAACTACTCACGCTATATCTCAAAGTGTTTTTGGAGTTGCTTTCATCAATTATAATGTCTTGAATTGGATATGAAGTAGCCTGTGCTATTCTTATACCTTCAATTATTCTATTTATATAATTGCCTCCAGCATATTCCTTTACCATGTTGTCATATTCAAAATCCTCAACAAATAATAGCTTCCAGCCGTTATTAAATTCAAAAGTTTTTTCGTACCTGGCGACAATGTTCGTATTTAGAATTCCATCGATAGTAAGGGTAATCTTTTCAGCTTCACCCATGAACATACTGAGAAACCTCTTAACTGTCAAGTCGTAAAGGGCTTCTTCAATAGTATTTAATTCTCTGAGTTGTGGCACCTTGGTTGTGGGGGCTATAGCATGTGTTACGCCTGCTAGTTTATCATCACATACTCTTGAGTCTATCGTGCAAGAGCCCTTTTTATCAACATATTTTATATACTTTGAGTACTTGGGGTTTGCGTATAGGCTTTTTATCACATTTATTGAATTATTAATGTATTCTCGTGTTACGTGATGGCTTGTTGTATTAGGGTTTGTGATAAAACCACGCATGAATAATACGCCCAAAGCTTCTGTTATTTCTTCAAGTGATCCTATTTTTAGTGTTTTCGCTTCTTTTGTAAGATCTATTGTATTGTAAAGTAAGGGATGTTGAATACATCCAGCACTTTTTGAAATATTTGATACAAGAATTTCCCTGCCGCGAATACTTTCAACAAATTCTTCTATTTGCTCTTTAGTGTTAATAACGGGTATTCTCCGGTTTGATATCCTAAATTTATAACCTTCTGCTATAGCATATATGAGATAGGTGCTTCCGGTTTCCTGGTTAATCTTTGTACGTTTTTCAATTTCTATTTCACGTTCATTTACTAGAGTCATAAGCATCAATTCTCTGAGATTGATAAAAATTTTCTTATTAAATAACTGCTCGCTCTTGTAAAACCAATAATAGTCCAGTATTTTTTCTCCAAGTATACTGTCGTAAAGGTTCCTAAATTCACGATTTAATCTATTACAATGAATGATATCTTCCTTCTTCAGCTCGGTATCAGATAGCCACAGTCTCTTAACACTTGTGTCCTGGCTATCTATACTCAAGCATTTTGCCATGACTTCAAAAACATATTGCCCTGCAGCATTCGGTTTACAGACGTTTATTATTTCCTTTATGTCATATTTTTTTAATAAGCTGCTTATGTTTTTAAGATCTCCCAAGGAGGCGTATTCGATTGTAACGCTTATGTGTTCATGTCCGTCAAAGAATTTATATAATATTTTACCGGTTCCTCCGAATGTTATTTCAAAGAGGCCTTCGATTGATGTAATAAAACAATCTTCCTCGTTCCCTGAAACATTGTCTTGTAGTGGTTTTGCGTTAAATATTTTACCTATTTTGGCGGCAATGTTCTGGTTATCCGATATATATAACTTATAAGGCATGAGATTTCACCCCTTTACATCTTTACCATCAGCTTACAAATTAGATTCTCTTATGTCAAGATTAGTCGCAATTTATTACGATAGGAGAGAAGAGTTGGATAAGAAAAGAATATATTATAGCATATATTTATATTTTGTGAAGAATGTTTATAAATTTCTTTGATAATTTTTTTACTTTCTATAATAGTCACCCCTATGATGTATATTTATATTAGAACAACTGTAATCTCTTAAGGACAAGTAGATCAATTGGGGAGTGGAAAGTATGATTGACATTGAGAAGAGGCCAAAATGTTTCGGTGTGTTGTATAAGCACAAGAATTATGGACCAAAGAAAGCGGTCAGATATCTTGCTGCTAACTTCAAATCTATTAATAAAGAGGCGGGGTATGTAGATTTTAAGGACACATACTTAAGGTTCGCTCTTACTGAATACGGGTTATTAAATGAAGCTTCTTTAAATGATGATATTACTGAAAAAGACTTTGATTCATTAAAGGAGTGTCCGTTGAAGTGCTCTACTATAAGAGCAAAGCTTGACTGCATTACTGTACAGTGCAGATTTTGCAACTGCGATATAATGCCGTACAATAGTTATGAAAATGATGAGTTTATTATTCTCTCTGGTATATGTAAGGAAACATTCAAGTTTTTTAACCTCTCAGATTTAAATCTCGATAGTTTTGGGATTAACTACAATTATTTTTCTTCAAGGGTTTTTGTTCGTACCGGGGCGACTTTAACTTCATATCCTGTATATATGACGCTTTTTATGATTGTGAAGGCACTCTGTGACAGTAACTTTGAGATTAACAGAAATACTGTTGAGGAATATGTTCTAAAGTACATACTTCCGGATGGATTTAATTTTATTGATAGAGGGAGAGTCGATGATAATAATAAAAAGAACGCCTTAAGGGGGGGTATATACTATGATGAGCGTACACATATAGTTGCTGCTCATACCTCTACAATCATGTCCTGTATTGACAATATTTTCAATGGTTGTTTTAATCTGGAGACTATTAAGGAGGCTATTGGCAAGCTTAGGACAAGGAAGGATATATTGGAGTCTGAAAGAAATCCACTTTTATCAAAAATATTTATGCCTCAGAATGTTATTCAAAATATAGGTGTGAATCCTCAAGTTATAAACCAGAAAAAAGATACTACAATACTGAATTTGTATGAGGATATGGTACATGCTGAAGATAAAAATGAGAAATCTCAAGAGGATAAATCCACCAAGGATACTGCAAATATAATAGATAATGAAGCTAAACGAGAGTTTTATGATGTAGCAGGGACAATAAAAAAGAGTTTTGAAGGAGATGCTGTTTCGCCACAACAGGATGTAACTGATGCTGTCTCTCTTGAAGGGAATACTGGTTTGCCAGTAAATACAGAATGTAAAAGTGTGCTTGAGGCGGAGGCTCTAGGGGAAGGAATAGGTTTATTTAAGGACATAGATATCACAAACGTCGGCGTTACGGAAATTTCTACTGAGGATGAATATTATTCCGCATATAAAGAGGCTTTTATTGGTTCTGTTTGTTCAATGCAGTTTTTTGATAATCCTAAGCAAATCCTTATTGTGTCGGTTCCTTTTAAGAATGTGTGCAAAGCTTTTCTTATTAGTGCAGATAAGATAAAGGAGAGGTTAATTGCCATGTTCGTTGATAGCAGTTTCCTCAAGGTTGTCGATAGTATAGTTCCTTTTGGGAAAATATTAAGCCCTTATGTTTTCTGTGTAAAAGATATATTTGAAGTGTCTACGGTAAAAAAATTCTTTGATAGGGATTTTATATATTATGATTTACACATGGGCACAGCAAATAATTATGAGGTCCAACCTACTTTCAATACTTCTAATAAGGATAATTATTTAAGTAAATCACTAAAAATGATTTCTGATTATTATTCCTATAAAGAGAAGAAAAATAGTATGTGTAGGAAGGAGCCTTACGTCCTGATGCTTAACGAATGCTTTGTTGACAAGACTAATAATGAAGGGAAGCCTTCAGGGTTACCTTTTGACTTATGCAAGCTGTTTCCTGCATATAAGGAAATGTTTAATATTTCATTGCTCCTTTCTAATTCTTACAATACAATTTTAAAAGGTATGCCTGACGGGTATAAAACTTTAGAATTGAGGCTTGCGTACAAAAATAATATACTTTTAAATAGGGAGTACAAATCATTAAGTAATGCAATGGGAATACCGTCAACAAAGACCTGGTTGATTGAGAAGATACTTTCCAGCCTTATTAATGTACAAATAGTTCAAAGGGGAGGGGTTCTCTTATCTGATTATAGAGACGACTCTATTGTATTTGCGTGTGAAAATAATATGTATCCAATGTTATTTGAAACTATTGAGAAATTGTCAATAGTTGTACAAAAGGTAATGCTGGACTCAACGATCACTCCGAATGTAGAATTAATTTAATATGAATATAGGATTAATAAAAAAAAAGTGGTACCAATTTATAAGTAGGTATCACTTTTTTTGTTGTTAATTTCTTTTAAATATGTCTGCCCTGCTAATCCTCTGTGTGGCTAATTCCTGATTTTGTGGACTGTTTTGAGTATCTGTTCTTTCGAATATTTTACTGCTGACACGCCTTTTTACGCCTCTTGTGAAAGCATTTGCATAACTTGTTGTAGAAACTGCTATTTCCGCTAATGCATCTTCTGTCCCGGTCATGCTTTCCATTAACTTTTTTACTTCAGGTTCCAATTCTTCTCTTAGTCTCTTTGGCATTTGAACTATCTTATTGATGGTGTAGATTATAAGCCTGTTGTCGTCACGATTAGGATTTACTATACAAGAACCAGGTCTTGTCAGCGCATTAGGTGTTTCTTGCGCTAGTCTTATGTCTAGCTCATTGAAAGTGCTTTGAGGTATATTTATATTTCTCGGCCTGACAATCAGATAACCTGCGTGCTTTGCCTTAGGTAAATCATGTCCGTCAGCTAACACATTCCCTGTATTAAAGCACGAAATTATATCATCAATTAGGGTGCCGCTGTTTATCGTTTCCTGCTCAAATACTGTTTTTGATATTGTTATGATGCCAGGAGTGTCTTCAAAAATATTTTTTAGATCCTGAGTGTCAAAATTAAGGTCGCTAGGATACATTATTCCTATGTTGAACTCATGTATGGCTTGTACAACAGTTTGGTTGGAATAATCCATCCAGTCCTGGTATGACATATCATTCGGGTTTAGCTTGGTGTGTTCTACGTATTCGCGGAATGATTTCTCATTATCAATTACTACTAATGAAGACAGGATTCCTTCTTTAAACATGCCTGCCAGCCTGTTAAGTTCGTCTACGGCATTAGCTTTATCTAAACCTGTGTCTATTGACCTTGGCATGGTTACTATTGCGTTAATGGGTTTAGGGGAGAGGCCACTATCCAATAGTGGAGTGTTTTTTATGTAGTCTATTAGTTTTATAATTGAACTTATTAATCCAGTTCCTGTTCCCCCTGCTAATCCTGCAATTACATAAAACGCGTCTGCATCTTTAAACCCTTTTTCAATAGCTTCCATTAACATCTCTTGGTTAGCGGGATCGTCCATAAGCCTTTCGCATACTTTTGGTTTATGTCCGCACCCTTCCCCGCCTTTTAGTAAATATCTCCGTTCTCTTGCCACATACTGCAAAGGCTTGAGGTCACCCTCCCAGCTATTTACAACCATAGTTTCGTAATACCTATGACCATCATTGTTTTTAAGTGATGCGAAGAGATCTGTAATCTTTCCCCCACATTGACCGGCTCCAATAATTCCAAATTTCAGAGCAACATTGTCTGTTTTTCTATCTGCAAAAAACTCCAGTTTCATCCTGATTCCTCCTTCTACATAAATGTCTTAGATAATCCTTTATCTGTTATATAAGCCAAAACTTGTATTCCCCTTTGGGTGAGCATCCATAAGCTCCCACTTCCTCGCGTAGGCTTGCAGCAAATAAGTGTCATCCCAATTAATAACTGTAGAATCTGAGAAGCAACGTGTTGTGTAATTGTTAATTCCTTCATTATAGAAAACAATAATATTCCTTTTGCATATTTGTTTGTGTTTTCTGCTGCAGGAGTTTCTGATGCTATTAATTTTAGTACCTGGAAGGCGTTTATTTCTTGCTGGTTTTTTCCAAACCGAGGCTGTCTCAAAAGATAAACATAATATTCCATTAATTCTTCCGGTAGAAGTATGTCCTCATACTTCCTCGCATATTCATGTTCCATTTTTTATTTCATCCCTCCCATTAAATAAAACCTTGTTATAATCTTTCAATATTCAACGTGATTAAAAGTGATTCAACTATAGTTCAACGTCGTTGAATGTTACTTCTTATATTATATAGATTGGAAACGCTTATATCAATATCTTTCCTAAAATATTTCCATAATTTATTATAGTTTAATCTAGTTCAATGTGATTCAATTTTAGGTCAACGTAGTTAAATGTGATTGAATCACATTTAGTGACAATTATTATTCCTATATAGAAAGGAAAAATAATTTAATTTTTTCATATAGGACCTGCGCTGACAGGGATTCGAGGCTGCGAGTAAACAATTAAACATATGTATTACTGATAAGCTATTATTTAT
>CALMWN010000484.1 GCA_937873555.1 uncultured Clostridia bacterium | reverse complement strand
AAACTATGCAGCCTGCTTCAGGGGGATGCCCCCCTGAAAACTGATCATTTTTAAATAACCACTACGGAACGGCGAGAACGTCGTTCGCTGCATTTTTTTCATCATTTGCAGCAAGCAAAGATTATTAATTATGTGGGAAAGAGGAGAAGAACAAATGTCATTGGTATCCCGGGAACCTTTGGACCAGGTCCTCAGCAATTACAGTATCCGGATAAAATGTATAAGAAATGAATCATACAAGGAAAAGAAAGGCGTATGGTGGATACAGACGGATGAGGGTATGAAAATATTAAAAAAAATATCCAACTCCGAGGAAACCTTCAAACACATCCTTCATGCCATAGAGCATCTTACAGGGAATGGAATCCTGATCCCTGAAATCATCAGCACTGTTCATGGCAACCGTTACGTTAAATTTGATGATAACTGTTATGTATTGTCAAACGCCATTGAAGGAAAAAACCCTTCTTACAACTCCTGCCATGAACTGGAGAAAATAGTAAGGGGCCTGGCAAAATTCCACAAAGCCTCCGAAGGCTTTTCACCCCTTCCGGATTCCAAACCCAAGTGTCATCTTGGCTTGTGGGTTGAAGACTATGAACAGCAGATTGAAGATATGAAACGGTTCTATTCGGAAGATGCCGCAAGTACCGGTATCAACGCGGTATCCAAAACAATCGTTAACGAATTCCCCTACTTCTATCAAAGAGCACAAAAGGCTATAGATGGTTTGAAAGGCCCTGAGTACAGGGACTGGGTGGCTGAAGCCGCCGTTACCGGCTGTTTGTGCCACCAGGATTTCGCAGCCGGCAATCTGATTATAGACTCGAAAGGCAGAATGTATGTATTGGACACCGATTCACTGACAATAGACATCGCAGCGCGTGATATAAGAAAGCTATTAAATAAAATTATGAAAAAAGCCGGTAAATGGGATATGGATCTCACGGGGAAAATACTCGGTATATACCAGTCTGAAAACCCCCTGACTGCATCTAAATGGCAGGTTGTCAGGCTGGATCTTCTGTTCCCCCACCTTTTTATCGGAGCAATAAACAAGTATTACTACAGGAGAGACAAGGAATGGTCTGATGAAAAATACCTTGAACGGATAAGGGAAATGGCGGCTTTTGAAAAAACCGCAATTCCGGTATTGGAAAGCTTTCATAAGATAATACCCCATTGATACTGTAGAAGTTATAACACAACTGTCCAATCAAATTTTGAGAGGGGTATGAACAAGTTGCCTAAAGAAGTTGTGGAGTCCAACAGTGACCTGATCAGGCTGGCAAAAGAAGTAACAGACAAATATGGAATCCTCCCGGAGGATATTTCTATAATACAGAGCGGAAGCATAAAAACAGTATGGAAGATTAAAACCCCGGACGGTATTTTCTGTCTTAAAAGGCTCAAACAGTCCCTGGATAAGGCATTGTTTTCAGTCAATGCACAAATTTTCATAAAAAACGCCGGAGGCAAGGTCCCTTCAATTTTCGCCTCCACCGGTGGGCCCATAGCTCAATACAATGGGCAGCTTTTTGTCCTGTATGAATGGCTCGTGGGAAAAGACCTTGATTTTGGCAATCCTTCAGATCTCAAGTCAGCTATCCAGGGTCTGGCTGAATTCCATACCGCATCAAAGGGCTATTCCTCCAACGATGAGGCAAGAGTTTCCTCCAAACTGGGTAAATGGCCCATTCAGTACTCCTCCATGAAAAACAAGCTGGAGGCATGGAAAGAAACTGCAAAAACCAATAAGGCCCAGGCCGTTCATGGAATATACCTTAATCACACAGACAGAATGCTGGAAATATGCGACAAGAGCCTTTCCCTACTGGAAAAATCGGCTTATACAACTCTGACGGCACCTGATTCTCCATCAATTGTGCTGTGCCATCAGGATTACGGACGTGGCAATGCCCTATTGACAAGAAACGGCGTATATATACTTGATCTCGATGGAGTCACCTTTGACCTGCCTGCGAGGGATTTAAGAAAACTTATCGGAAAACAGGCTGAAAATAAAGGGCACTGGGATATAGACACAATAAACAGCATTGTCGGGTGGTACACCCTGGTAAACCCCATGACAGACGATGAAAAGAAGGTCCTCTATATAGACATGATGTTTCCCCACTGGTTTTATGGTCTGGTAAAAAATCTGTACCTTAACAGCAAGCCCGTAAAAACCTCAGAAATAGAAAGGATATCCAGGCTTGAACAATCCAAGATATCTTTGCTTGAAAAAATGCTTTAATATCATTAAATATTAAATTCAAGGAGTGAGTTGTTTGAAAATAGCGCTTATATGCACGGAGAAGCTGCCCGTGCCGCCAATATCCGGTGGTGCGGTCCAGCTGTATATCGAAGGCATCCTTCCATATCTGTCGTCACAAAATGATATTACCGTATTCAGTGTCGAACACCCTGACCTTCCTTCCAGGGAGTACGGGAATGGTATCAGATATGTCAGGGTTCCGGGCAGAACAGGCATTAAATATCTTGAAGGTATTAAGTCCGGCCTTGATAGCAGTTATGACCTGATACATATATTCAACCGTCCCCGCTGGGTGATGCCCGTCAGCGGATTGTTCCCGGATTCGAGGATAAGCCTTAGCCTGCATAATGAAATGTTCCACCCTGACAAGATCAATGAAGCTGAAGGTTTGAAATGCATTAACAGGGTAGAATTCATAAACACCGTCAGCAGGTTTATTGCCGATGGAGTAAAAAGCCGCTTTCCCATTGCTGAAAAAAAATTGCATGTCGTTTATTCCGGTGCTGATATAAACAGGTACAAACCTGCATGGACAGCCGAGGGATTAATGAATAAAAACAGGTTGAAAGCCATGTATGGAATTTCAAATTACAGGGTTGTCCTGTATGTAGGCAGACTTTCGGGAAAAAAAGGTACTCATGTCGTACTAAAGGCCATGAAACAGGTAATGGACAGTTATGATGACGTAGCCCTGGTTGTCATCGGCAGCAAATGGTATGGTAAAAACGAGATGGATGAATATACCCTTTCATTACAGAAAATAGCAAAGGATCTGAGAGGGCCTATAGTATTCACGGGGTTTCTCCCTCCATCCCAGGTATATTCCCACTACAACATCGCAGATATGTTTGTATGTGCATCCCAGTGGCAGGAGCCCCTGGCAAGAGTACATTATGAGGCTATGGCCGCTGGTGTCCCCATAATAACCACAAACAGGGGAGGTAATGCAGAGGTTGTATCCGGATTGGGAAATGGTATTGTCATTGACGACTATTATAATCCCGACAGCTTTGCAAAAAACATAGTATTTCTGCTGAAAGACCCTTCATCTGCGGCACAAATGGGTAAAAACGGGCGTATGCTTGCTGAAAAGGTATATAACTGGGAAAGAGTTGCCAAAGAGGTCTTTGCACCTATGGCCCAATGGAAAAAGGAGCCTGTAAATGTAAATTATAAACCCAAATCTGATGGCACACCGTCCACGAACCCGTTATCTAGTGATTCCTCTTCCGGTAATACAACGTTTGAAGACATGAAAGCCAGGACTGAGGAGCAGCAGGCCGGCGGGTTCTTTACGGAGGAGTTTTAGGCTGCGCCTGCGCGCAGCCTTTCTTATTTGTGCTGTGTATAAGGAATGACGGCGTCGTTCCCTACAATTTCTGATTTTCAGCTCCTTTCATTTGCTTTATAATGGTTGAAACTGTAGGGGCGCGCAGTGCGCGTCCGCTACCGCCTTGTGAAATAAGAATCATGTGTATGTGGTTTGGCATAATGGCCATGCAGATAGTGGATACTGTTGCGGCACAAAATAATAAATCCCCGTAACATAAACCCTCCATGCTGAATATTATGTGAATAAGACACCTATTGAAAAGCCAGCCTGCGGACGGATTTGCTTTACTGCCGGCTGCCGGTTCAACCTGGAGGAATTTTACGTGAATATATCAATCATAGGTACAGGGTATGTAGGTCTTGTGACCGGTGCATGCCTGGCAGATTTTGGAATGCAGGTCCTCTGTATGGATATGGATGAAGAAAAGATAAACATGCTTAAATATGGTATCATCCCTATTTATGAACCCGGACTGGAAAAACTGGTAGAAAACAATGTCTGCAATACAGGCAGGCTGAAATTCACTTCAGACATAAAGGAAGCTGTGGACAATTCTGATGTCATTTTTATAGCTGTGGGAACACCTGCGCTGGATGACGGTACTTCAGACCTTGGAAGCCTGTTCTGTGCCATACGGTCCATAACATTACATATGGATTGCTATAAGGCAATCATAACAAAGAGTACCGTTCCTTTGGGAACAGGCAGACGAATTCAGCAAGAAATAAAAAACATACTTTTGCAGCGAAATAAAACTGTGGAATTTGATGTCGTCTCCAACCCGGAATTTCTTCGTGAGGGTTCGGCAGTGGCTGATTTTGTCAATCCCGACAGGATTGTTATAGGTGCTGAAAATGAAAGAGCATTAAAAATTGTGAAAAAAATTTATGAAATGCAGATAAAGAAGGGTATCCCTTTGGTCATTACCGATATCAAAACCGCTGAAATGATAAAGTATGCGTCCAACGCATTTCTGGCATCAAAAATAAGCTTCATCAATGAAATTGCCGTGATATGCGAGCTTTGCGGAGCAAATGCAGTCACCGTATCCAGGGCAATGGGACTTGACCACAGGATAGGCGCTGCATTTTTGAATCCCGGCCCCGGCTATGGCGGAAGCTGCTTTCCCAAAGATTTGAAAGCGATGCTGGGTATGGGCAGAAGTCTTGGATATATACCTAAAATTATAAAAAGCACTATAGATGTAAACCATAATCAAATAAACTTCGTGATCCAGAAAATTAAAAAGTATCTGTTTGAAGCGGCAACCAGTACAGTGACTGTTCTGGGCCTTTCCTTCAAACCCGGAACAGACGATATAAGGGATTCACCTGCAATACCTATTATAAGATCCCTTTTGGATTTGAACGCCCGGATAAAGGTATATGACCCAAAAGCTGCAGTAAACATGAAAAAGCAGCATCCTGAGCTTGAAGTCCATTACTGCAGCGACCCATATTCGGCATCAGAAGGCAGTGACTGCATAATTCTTGTCACCGAGTGGGAGGAGGTATGCAATCTTGATTTCAATAAACTCAAACTGCTGGTGGCTTCTCCTGTTTTTCTTGATTTGCGGAATGTATATGACCCTGATTATGTAAAAGGCTTTGGATTCATCTATGAAGGAGTTGGTAGGAAATGAATACGGTACTGGTCACAGGAGGAGCAGGCTTCATAGGCTCCCATTTGTGCGAAAGACTGCTTCAGAAGGATTGCAGGGTAATTAACATAGATAATTTCAATGATTATTACAACCCCTATATAAAAGCTGCGAATGTGACAGAGGCATTAAAAAACATTCAATATACCCTCGTTAAGGGAGATATCAGGAATAACAGTGTCCTGGAGAGTATTTTCAGCAGGTTTGACATTGACACGGTAATACATCTGGCAGCCCTTGCAGGAGTGAGAAAGTCCCTGTCCAATCCTGTTGAATACATAGATGTAGATATAAAAGGTACCGTGAGCCTTTTGGAATACTGCCGTAAAATCAATGTACGCAAATTCATTTTTGCATCCTCCTCCTCGGTGTATGGTAGAAATCCACTTCCTTTCATGGAGGATGACAATGTTGATTCGCAGGTGTCACCATATGCAGTGGCAAAGCGCTGTGGCGAACTGTTCTGCAAAACCTTCAACACATTATATGGAATTCCCACCGTCTGCCTCCGTTTTTTTACCGTCTATGGTCCCAGGCAAAGACCGGAGATGGCTATACATTATTTCACACGTCTTATTGATGAAGGAAAGGAAGTACCTGTCTTCAGTAACGGCACAAGCTCGAGGGATTACACCTATATAGACGATATAGTTGATGGAATAGTTGCAGCAGCTGATTTGCAATGCGGCTTTGAAATATTCAACCTGGGTAATTCCAGACCTACACAGCTTGATTCAATGATTGACATAATAGAACAGAAGCTCGGTAAAAAAGCTGACAGAAACTATTTGCCGGCGCAGCAGGGGGATGTGGAGTATACATGTGCCGACATAACAAAAGCAATGAATGTCTTGGGATTCAGCCCGAGAGTGGGAATCGAGGAAGGAATCGAAAGGTTTGTGAAATGGTATAAAAGTCAGTCCATTTTATGATTTAGTGCAGGCATATCGCTCTTTTCCAATATATGCTGCCCATAATCCTGTCGTGCAGCATCCTCGCATTAGACATGACCTTAACATACACTCTGGGCATACAATCATACGTTTTAATAAGGGGGGATCAAAATGAAGGTATTGCTTGTAACCGGAGGGGCAGGTTTCATAGGCAGCAACTTCATAAGGTATTTTTTAAGAAGAAATAAAAGCTTTATCCTGATTAATCTGGATAAGCTCACATATGCCGGAAATCTCGAAAACCTCAAGGAGGTAGAAAATTCACCGAGGTATCATTTCGTAAAAGGCGATATTTGCAATCATGAACTGGTGAGCTATATATTCAAGAAATACAAGCCGGACTATGTAATCAATTTTGCGGCAGAATCCCATGTCGACAGGAGCCTGGAAGACCCTTCAACATTTACACAGTCCAATGTGCTTGGAACCCTTACACTGCTGGAAAACGCGCGTAACGCATGGAACCGTTCCGACCGCAATGTCTGCAGATTTTTACAGATTTCCACGGATGAAGTTTATGGGAGCCTTGAAAACAATACCGACTATTTCATGGAGAACTCTCAAATCCTTCCAAGCAGTCCGTATTCGGCTTCCAAAGCAGCTGCCGACCTGATGGCAAGAGCCTATCATGTCACACATGGCCTGCCTGTGATAATAATACGATGCTGCAACAATTACGGGCCATACCAGAATACCGAGAAGTTCATTCCAAAATGCATTACCTGCTTACTCCAGGACAGGAAGGTTCCTGTGTACGGAAACGGTTCAAACATAAGGGAATGGATACATGTACTTGACCATTCGATCGCAGTCATAAAAGCCCTGTTTTATGGAAAGCCCGGGGAAATTTACAACATAGGTTCAGGTGAAGAAATATCAAATATAGATATGGTAAAAAGGATTGTAAGGATTCTCGGCAAGCCGGAAGACTTGATTCAGTTTACACAGGACCGGCCCGGCCATGACAGGCGCTATGCATTAAACTGTTATAAGGCACGGAGCAACCTGAACTGGTCTTGCAGGTATACTCTGGACGACGGCCTCAAAGAAACAATACAATGGTACAGGTCAAACTTGAACTGGTGGAAAACTGAATAATATGCAGAAAGGTCAATACCGCCGCTGGCGGTATTGACCTTTTAAAATATCTGCTGATATGCGCTTTGTGACGGGTACATGAGCTCTTTGTACACCTTGCATCCCGGGAGACCGCAATATCTTATCACATTCATCGCTCTGTGAAACTCATTTTCCTCGAACCTTACACCCATATTGCACAGATCAATAATCAGTTCTCTTGGCATATAGGTAAGTTCACATTCAATTCCTTCATCTTTAAGCCTGCGCTCCAGCAGGAATGCATGGGATCTGGTTCCGAGAGCTACATAATAGTATCTCATAAATTCCACTCTTTATTATACTTTATTCTTCGGCACCTTCTCTGTGATGATGCTTGTCGAGAGGGTTCCATTTCTGATCCGGGAAGAACTTCGTCGGGAATGGTGTCTTCGTCCTGTCATTGAAGCTGGTGCAGTTCTGTGTTGCAGGGTTCAGCTGTTCCGGCGGTACAGGGCAGTAACCGTATGCAGGCATCAGCAGCTGTACTACACATTCGCATTTTACTATGAAGAAGCCGCCCAGATCTAGGGTAAGCACTCCATGGTGGTTTATAGCATCGTTGAAGGCCTCAATAAGGGCTTCAACCTTGATAAACGTTCCGTCCTCATCAATTGTTTTGCCTTTCTTATCCCAGAAATTATCCGTAGACCTTATGATGCCAACCTGTGCTATGCAGCTGGGGCAGTAAATCTCATTAATGGTAAGGTTGAAGGTGGCTTCCTCTTCCTTCTCAAATTGCTTGTCATCATCTGCAAGGTGAATTGTGAACTTAACCTTTACAAACAATTTTATCCTTTTAAAACCGGGTCTTGTAAGTGAGTCGGTCTTGGAAATGACCTTCACTTCTACAATGTCAAAGTCGCTTGCCCCTTCAAAAGTAATGCTGGAGCATCCACATTCATCATGATGGTGCTTTAATGGGATGCACTTTGTTATGCAATCCCTTACTGCAACCTGGTCAAACACCTTTGGAACCTGAATGCATACTAATTCATTGGGTGGTGGGAAACAATCCGGATTGAGGATTTGTCCGGCTTCAATCTTAAAATGGTGGCCGTTCTCATGCTCAAATTTCGTCATAATACTACCTCCTTATAATACAGAAAACTAAACTCGAATCCTTGGTCAATAATCCACTTTTTATCCTTAAGTTATAAATAAATGCGTTGATTGCATAACACGCATAATCACTGCACTATCAAT
Organism: uncultured Clostridia bacterium; assembly: GCA_937873555.1. Taxonomy (GTDB): domain Bacteria; phylum Bacillota; class Clostridia; order Acetivibrionales; family CALMWN01; genus CALMWN01. The sequence continues at coordinate 4,362 of CALMWN010000484.1, read as the reverse complement.
ATCATTATATTAGAATGCCGGAAAAAGGTTACACTTGTTATGTTTTATGGTCTGAATATTTACATAAAAAAAGACTACACCAAAATTACCTGCGATGCAGTCTTTTTTCCTATTCGTTTAAGATTTATACGGGATTACCCCTCTTATATTTCCTGGAACAGAGGAGTGGAAAGATATCTTTCCCCGGTATCCGGAAGCAGTACGACAATCGTCTTCCCTTTATTTTCCGGCCTCTTTGCAATCTGGGTCGCTGCAAAAGCCGCAGCTCCCGAAGATATGCCCACAAGCAGGCCTTCAGTCTTTGACAATTTTCTGGCAGTATCAAAGGCTTCATCGTTTTTTACCTTGAATATCTCATCAATAATTCCCTTGTTAAGTACATCAGGTACAAAACCGGCGCCTATCCCCTGAATTTTATGCGGCCCGGGGTTTCCGCCGGATAAAACCGGAGAATCATTGGGCTCTACTGCAATTACCTGTATACCGGGCTTTTTATTTTTCAATGCCTCTCCCACACCGGTTATAGTTCCACCTGTTCCTACTCCTGCAATGAATATGTCCACCTGTCCGTCGGTATCCCTCCATATCTCCTCGGCAGTTGTCTTTCTGTGTATCTCAGGATTGGATGGGTTCTTGAACTGTTGAGGTATAAATGAACCGGGTGTCTGTTCTGCAAGCTCTTCCGCCTTTCTAATCGCGCCTTTCATTCCTTCTGCACCCGGAGTCAAAACAAGTTCTGCTCCTAAAGCCTTAAGAAGATTTCTTCTTTCAATACTCATGGTGTCCGGCATCGTAAGAATCAGTCTATAGCTTTTTGCCGCAGCGACAAACGCCAGCGCAATACCTGTATTTCCGCTTGTAGGCTCGATAATTACCGAGTCCTTGCTTAAAAGGCCTTTTTCCTCAGCATCCTTTATCATCGCGTATCCGATCCTGTCCTTTACACTACCTGCAGGATTAAAATATTCCAGCTTTGCGATAATTTTTGCGTCAACATTGCTTTGCTTATTGTAGTTTGTCAGCTCCATGAGCGGTGTGTTTCCAATCAGGTCGGTAAGGTTCCTTGCTATTTTAGCCATGTAATCGCCTCCATTTATTTATAATTCCTAGTAAGCATATATGTTTTATTGGTTATTATTTTATATCCTTAAGAAATAAATGTCAATAGTTTTTATAACTTCTTTATTCTTTTAAGGCTCTGTCGAAGTCCTCGATCAGATCATCCAAATCCTCCAGACCTACCGAAACCCTTATCAATTCATCGGTTATACCAAGTCTCTCCCTTTCAGCTTTCGGGACGGAGGCATGCGACATCCTTACCGGATACGATGCAATTGTCTCAACACCTCCAAGGCTCACCGCCACTGCAGCCAACCTGACTTTCTTCATAAACCTTTTTGCAGTTTCAACATCGACCGTCTTGAAAGACAATACTGCACCAGCCCCATCAGCATAGCTGAAATGAATTTCCCTGCCCGGATGGCTTTTGAGTCCAGGATAATATACCCCGCTCACCCTGTCATGTTTCTCCAGCCATTCTGCAAGCAGTTGAGCATTTTTCTGCTGGTAATCCATTCTTATCTTCAATGTCTTAAGCCCTCTTAATAAAAGCCAGCTGTCCTGCGGCCCGAGAATCGAGCCAAAACCGTTCTGTACCGCATATACCCTTTTCGCAAGAGCTTCTCCCTTGACAACAACCAGTCCGCCGATAACATCGCTGTGCCCGCCGATAAATTTCGTAGCGCTGTGTATCACTATGTCCGAACCATATTCGATAGGGCGCAGCAGGTAAGGTGACATGAAAGTGTTGTCAATCAGCACCAGAAGATTATTTTCCTTTGCTATCTTTATTGCCCCTTTCAGGTCAGTGATTTTCAGCAAAGGGTTTGAAGGAGTTTCCAGGAAGATCGCTCTGGTGTTGCTTTTTATGTTAGCGCTTATTTTGCTTAAATCACTTGCATCCACAAAGCTTATCTCAACATTGAACCTGCTGAAAAAGCCGGAGGTTATCCTGTAAGTCCCTCCATATACATCCTCGCACACTATGATATGATCACCGGCGGAAAAAATGGAGAGAGCCGAAGAGGTTGCTGCCATGCCGGATGCAAATGCAAACCCTCTGTCCCCGCCCTCAAGTTTTGCTATAGTCTCCTCAAGTGCTTTCCTTGTGGGATTACCTGAGCGTGAATAATCGAATTCACCCGGGCTGTCAATATCACCCTGATTAAAGGTTGAAACCTGATAAATAGGAACACTCAATGCACCGGTGTGTTTATCAGTCTCATTTCCGTTATGAATCAACCTTGTACCGAAATTCATATGGCCACCTCCTAATTCCCTTTTATAGCCTGGCCGAGGTCATTAATCAGATCCTCCACCGCCTCAATACCCACAGACAGCCTTAAAAGCCTGTCGTTTATGCCTATCTTCTCCCTCATCTCCCTGGGTATGGCAGCATGGGTCTGCATCATCGGGTAGGTAATCAGGCTTTCCACACCACCAAGGCTTTCAGCAAAGTATATAATGTTTACATTCTCAAGAATTTTCTCAACCAATTCAGCCTTCTTCACTGTAAACGAAATCATCGCCCCGAATCCGGAAGCCTGCTTTCTGGATATCTCATACCCTTCGTGTTCCGGAAGGCCGACATAATAAACTTTTTCAACATGCTTATTGGTTTTAAGCCATTTTGCAATTTCCATCGCGTTCTGCTGCTGCCTGTCAAGTCTTATTCCAAGTGTCTTCATGCCACGCATCGTCAGCCAGCTGTCATATGGAGGCAGAATTGCCCCTGTAGATTTTTGTATAAGCTTGATTTTCTCTGCCAGCTCTCTTTCCTTGACAACGACAAAGCCGGACAGGGTATCATTATGCCCGCCCAGGTACTTTGTCCCGCTGTGTATTACCATATCTGCGCCAAGCTCCAGGGGCCTCTGGTAATAAGGTGTCAGGAAAGTGTTGTCGACAATAGTCATTGCCCCTATGCTTTTTGAAATATCAGAGATACTTTTGATGTCTGCTACCTTCATCATAGGGTTTGTAGGAGTTTCAATAAAAATGCACTTTGTTTTCTCCGTAACGGCTTTCCGCACAAGCTCAATTTTGCTGGTATCTATATATGAAAATTCCAGCCCGTATCTCCTGTAAACCTCCTCAAATAACCTGTAGGTCCCCCCGTATAAGTCATCCGAAACTATCATGTGGTCCCCTGGTGAAAACAGTCCGAGTACAGTTGTCACGGCCGCCATACCGCTTGCAAATGCAAAGCCGTCACTTCCTTTTTCAAGCTTTGCAATTGTATTTTCCAATTCTTCTCTTGTAGGATTCTGCAGCCTTGAATAATCGTAACCTGTTGTCCGGTTTGGTCCCGGATGTCTGAAGGTTGCACTCTGATAAATAGGGAAGCTCACTGCTCCCGTCCTTTCATCGAATCCCTTACAACCATGTACAATCTCAGTCTCCACATGCATATACCTGTCACATCCCTTATAAATATCGCACTGCAGGATATCCATGCAGTGCGATATATTCATCACTCTATATTTTATAAGAATTATCAACTAATACTACTTTGTTACTTTGGAATTATTATTGAATAAACAAGTATTACTTTTTCTTCAATAGAAATTTACACTGCAAAATTTCCATAAATTAATGATGTAACAAAGCAGTACTAAGCGTTTGCCTTTTTCAATGCCTGATCGAGATCGTATATAAGATCATCGACATCCTCGATTCCTATTGAAAGCCTCACCATATCCGGTGTGACCCCTGCAGACTTCTGACCTTCCTCAGACAGCTGTGCATGTGTTGTACTTGCCGGATGAATCACCAGTGATTTTACATCGGCGACATTTGCCAGCAGCGAGAATATTTCAAGACTGTCGATGAACTTTTTGCCTGCTTCTACTCCACCCTTTATACCGAATGTGAAAATTGAGCCGGCACCCTTTGGCAGGTATTTCTGTGCGAGGCTGTGGTACTTGCTGCTCTTCAGGCTCGGATAGTTGACCCACGAAACCAGCGGGTGGTTCTCCAGGAATTCTGCAATCTTTTTGGTATTTGATACATGCCTTTCGACTCTTAATGAGAGTGTCTCCAATCCCTGCAGGAAAAGGAAAGAGTTGAACGGGCTGACTGCAGCGCCGGTATCCCTCAGAAGCTGAACTCTGGCCTTGATGATATATGCGAGGGGTCCGACAGCTTCAACATACTTCACTCCATGATAGCTTGGATCCGGCTCTGTCAGGCCAGGGAATCTTCCACTCCCGGCCCAGTCGAACTTGCCTGAATCCACTATTATCCCACCAATTGACGAGCCATGCCCGCCTATGAATTTTGTGGCCGAATGCACTACTATAT
>CALMWN010000483.1 GCA_937873555.1 uncultured Clostridia bacterium | reverse complement strand
GCTGATAGCCGTTTCTATAAAATGGTGCTGTCATACTACAAATTATCATTATTCAGATATAAATCAAGCCATCTTTCGGCGTGTAATCTGTTCTTGAAGGACAACGGGCTTAAACCGGATTCTTTTGAATAAGCAACTGAGAACATTTTAAGGACAGGGTTGTCGAGAATCACTTCAGCAGCACGGCTCACTTCAGCTTTTAAGACAATTCTCTGTGCTTCTACATGCATGTTGAACAATTCTGAAGAACTGCCCGTATACTGGGTAAAATCTATCAGTATGGTAAACCCGGGAACAACCTTTCTAATAGCTTTTTCAATATCCGGGATAAAGTTGGAGACCTCGGATTGACTTTTCCAATAACCCATTAACGTCATGTATGCACGGTTTTTTACCTGGTCAACGGTTAACACATAGTAATTGTTTTTTACAACAGTTATCAGGTTCATCGCATTCATAAAAAAACCTCTTATTTTTAAATTCAATACTATTATAATTTTCTGAAAGCATTATGTAAAGATGAAAGATTCTTATAATATATGTAAAATAATGAAAACTGATTAATTTGCATGTAAAAAGTAAAGTTTGTGAAGCATCAGAACCTGACAAACTTTACTTTTTGGATATTATCCAAAAAGGCCGGCTATGGGCCGGCCCCGCAATTTTTACAAGCTGCAGAACCTTAGCGTTTATCATAACGGTCAAGAGCAGACTGTTGTATTTTAAGTGCATCATCCATACCCATATTTTTTAGATCACTCATGTATTTGTCGAAGTTCTCGAGCGGTTCCTGTCCCATGATGAATTTCGTAGTCTTCTCGTCAACGTATGTGTTTATTTCATTTATGATTGTAGCAAGTTTTTTTGATTCATCCGGTGTAGCTGTTATAGGAGGTATGGTTCTTTCGGTGGATGCAGCTGAGAGTATCTTCATAGCTTCGCGCTGATTCGGGTAAGCCATGATCTGATTCCAGTACCTGGGGTCCTGAAACAGCCTTCCGCTGGTACTTGCAACCGTATACTTGTTTAAAGCCTGATCCAAAGGCAAACCGTCAGGATTATTCATGATGAGATCAGTATACTTTGGACTGCCGTTTTCCATTACGAATGTCTTTCCTTCCAGACCGAAATTCATAAGAATTATACCTTCGGCACTGTACCAATAATCCAGCCACTTTACGGTTTCCTTGATATACTTGTTTTTGGACCCTATGGAGTATCCGCCGCCGGGAGCTCCTCTTGCAGCTCCTGTTGTAAAGTTATAGGATTTGCCGTCGCTGGTCTTCGGATATGGAACTTCGCTCAACAGGAATTTTGGGTTTTTGTCCTTCATAAGTCCGGTAAACCTTCCCATATTGCCGTTGAGCAGGCCGAAATACGAACCTCCCAGTTCACCGGTAACCTTGGAGTCAAAGCCCTTGGAATCGGTTGAAAGAAAATCAGGGTCTATGAGACCTTGCTTGAACCATTTGTTCATAGTTTGCAGGAACTCCTTATATTGTGGCTCTGCCGGACCGAATTTTACTTTTCCGTTGTCACGGTAAAAGCCGTAAGTCATTCCCCAGCCACAGGTAAAGTTGCTTAAGGAGTTGCTGCCTCCTGAAAGCTTTTGGGCAATGAACGGCAATTCATCAGCTTTGCCGTTGCCGTTGGGGTCCTTCTGCTTGAAAGCCGTAAGGACGTTATACCATTCATCCATAGTAGTAGGAAGCTGCAGCCCTAGCTTATCCAGCCAGTCCCTCCTTATCTGGAAACCATCGGACAGGCGTTGTGTCTTTTCAACGCGCAGGAAGGGAAATGTGTGGAACTTTTTTGTATCGGTCATTATGTCTTTTTTGATGTCAGGATTGTCGTTCAACAACTTTGTAAAATTGGGAGCATATTTATCCAGATAGCTCTTCAACTCTGTTACAATTCCATCGTTCAATACCTTTTCAGGTCCTCCGGGGTAATTTGACCAGTCCTGGGAAATGATATCAGGATAGTCGGCTGATGCAAGTATAAGGTTAAAATGTTCCTTTTCCTGACCTGCAGGTGGATGTATGAAGTCGATACGAATATTTGTCCGCTTTTCAAGCTCCTGGAATGACAGCATTTCGTTATAACTCTTTATAGTGGCAGCGCTCTTGGCGTCCAGAGATACGAAAAGCTTTAATGTGATTTTGTCCTTGGTAATAGGCAGAGTCAAGGGCTCGGGACCGCTTGCAGCAGCAGCTTGATTCTCGCTTTTAGCGGGTGATTCGGTTACATTGCTTTCCTGTTTGCCGCAGCCAGCTGTCGAGAGAACGGTTAATGAAACACTAATCAGGATGGATAGGAATAATTTCATGCGATTATCCTTCATTTTGCTATCCCCTTTCACCGGTTTATTAATACATACTCCACTATAGATATATATGTTTTTTTAAATCAATATAGCAAAGTAATACACGGTTTTATTCTTAAGATGATATTTTGAATGATTCTTATGGAGAAGCATTGCAGTTCTATTTGAGTGGTACTGTTAAGAGGTTTCAAGTGTTTTCGTCCCGGCCGGTATTGATGTGGAGCTGTGAATCTCAAGAAATGTTTGTGATAGGCAGAATATACTGTTATAATTATTAATATGTAATTTATACCAATAAAAGCATATTTCAATTTTAAAAAGGTGTCAAGTCAAAGTTGCCAAACAATATTATTACCCACATTATTCTGATTTAACAAAATAGACAGGAGTTGTGACAAAATGAAAACTGAAGCTACCTATTTTCAAAACAACAAGGAAGAGCCTGTTAAATTCGGAGAAGTTGAAATTTTTAACAAACCGTCAAGGCGCTTAAGGGGTGAGCCTGAAAAAGAGGGAATACTGTGCAGAACCGTTTGTGCAGGATTTTGCGGGACCGATTATGAACTTATGAAAATGGGAATGCGGTCAGAACTGGCGAGCAAGTTTCCTGCCGGAACAGACAGGCTGATAAACGGTCATGAAGGGGTGGTTTACATCCCGTCACAGAAAAGATTTGCCATAGTCCTGATCAGAGGAGGGAACTCATATGATCCGACAAGGTTCATGGATGACGAAACGTATTTTGAATACGGTTGTGATCAGGCTGATGGGTTGATGTCACGGGAAAATTATTATCATCCCGACATGCTGCTGAAAATTCCGGACGGTTATATTACAGGCGGCAAAATTCCTGTTGCTATTGCCAAGAGGCTTGTATTTTCAGATCCGTATGCATGCATGATATTTCAGCTGGAGAGAATGGAAGACCTGGGCGAAGCTCAGAACTTCAGGCTTGAAATGGCTGTTAATAAATGCAGCGAGGAAGAGGCAAGAAAGCTGGCGAAGAAAAACATATTCAGCAGGGTTGTCATATTCGGGCTCGGAACAACAGGCATGTTCATAGGGGAATTGATAAGAAAAAGCTATCCTGAAAGTAAGATCACTTTTGTCGGCAGGGGACCGGCTGACAGCCAGAAAGTGAAATTTACTCTGGAGAAGGCAAAAGCACAATATGTGCAAAACACATATGCTTCAGAAGAAGTCCTTGCAAATGCTGTAGAGACTAGCCTGGGGGGAAAGGCAACCGTATTTATAGGCTGCTCGGGAAGTGAAATTGAACACAGGATTGCCTTTGAAAAGGGTGTTCTGGGGAACAACGGGATATACAACAGCTTTTCCCTGGGTCCGGTCATATCCTTCAAATCAATGCAATACGGGTTTAAGAACCATCTGGTGTTCGGATCGATAAACTTCAGACAGGATCATATGGAAAAAGCCATAAAAATCCTTTGCGAATCTGATTACGACAGAATAGTGGAACTGGTTACGCTGGATGAATTGAAAAAGAACCCGAAGGAATTATATGAGAACAGGATATATGCTAAAGGCGCGCCTTTGAAATCTGCAGTTATATGGGCTCCCGAGCTTGTGGATTTTAAAGGGTGAATGGTATGAGTGGGAGATTTACCTGTCTCTTATACACATCTGACGCTGCCGACGAAGAGGATAGTGTAG
>CALMWN010000482.1 GCA_937873555.1 uncultured Clostridia bacterium | reverse complement strand
ATATAAGTCGTAATGTTATTTAAAATATAAAAAATGAAATGAAAAACGATTATACGTGAGATAATAATACAATAGAGCAAAAAAAGAGAGTAAATTAAAGATAAATTAAAATTATAACAAAATGTACTTGACACAAAGCCTATACCTATATTAGAATTATAAAGTGTCAAAAATTTAGTTTTTATAATACTACCAGTATGAGGTGTAGTTATCATAAAGAACTGAAAATTACTTTTTTATAAATTTGACCAGTAGTCGAGGAGGTTGGAAATCGGATGAAAACTTTTATGGCTAAAGCCGAAGAAGTTAAAAGGAAATGGTATGTTATCGATGCAGAAGGCAAGCCTTTAGGAAGGCTCGCGAGCGAAGTCGCCAAAATATTGAGAGGCAAGAACAAACCCACATATACACCTCATGTTGATACCGGGGACTTTGTAATCATTTTAAATGCGGAGAAGGTTGTTTTGACAGGCAAGAAGCTGGACCAGAAGTTATACAGACACCACTCCCTTTACCCTGGAGGCTTGAAGGAGATCAAGTACAGGCAGTTTATGGCAACCAAGCCTGAAAAAGCGGTTGAGCTTGCAGTAAAGGGCATGCTTCCAAAGAACAGTCTTGGAAGGGCCATGTATAGAAAGCTCAAGGTATACAAGGGTAATGAACACGAGCATCAGGCACAGATGCCTGAAACTCTGGAATTGAATATTTAGTTTGAAGGGAGGAGTTGGATTCTATGGCGAAGGTACAGTACTATGGAACTGGAAGAAGAAAAAAATCGGTTGCGAGGGTAAGACTTGTTCCTGGAGAAGGAAAGGTCATTATTAACGATAGAAGCATTGATGATTATTTTGGCTTGGAAACCCTGAAGGTTATATCCAAACAGCCTTTGGTACTTACAGATACTTTAAGCAAGTTTGATGCAATATGCAAGGTTATAGGCGGAGGATTGAGCGGGCAGGCCGGTGCTATCAGGCACGGTATTTCCAGAGCTCTGCTGAAAGCTGATGAAGAACTAAGGCCTGTATTGAAAAAGGCAGGTTTCCTCACCAGAGACCCGAGAATGAAAGAAAGAAAGAAATACGGTCTCAAAAAGGCAAGAAGAGCTCCACAGTTCTCAAAGAGGTAATATCAAAGCATACAAAGAGCACCCGAAGGTGCTCTTTTTGTTGTATTTATATCAGTATTGTAATAAAATATTGTATCGAGCCAAGAAAATTTATTTACAGGGGGTATTTATGCTACTCGTAAAAAACGGCAGGATCATGACAGCGGCTGGAGTTAACTACGACAAAGGATATATTTTGATCGATGAGGGAAAAATAATTAAGATTGGTGAAGACTTGGAAGCTGCTGAAGAAGCAGTTTTAAACGATAAAAGCTGTGAAATTATAGATGCATCAGGAAAATATGTTCTTCCCGGATTTATCGATGCACATTGTCATATAGGTTTATGGGAGGATGGAGTCGGTTTTGAAGGCGAAGACGGAAATGAAGCGACTGATCCTGTCACTCCGCATTTAAGAGCGATAGACGGAGTATACCATTCCGACAGAGCATTTACCGAGGCAAGGGAAAATGGAGTGACAACTGTTGTAACAGGACCGGGCAGTGCCAATGTGGTGGGCGGACAATTTGCAGCACTGAAAACCTTCGGTTCAAGAATTGAGGACATGATCCTTAAAGAACCAGTAGCTATGAAGATTGCTTTTGGAGAAAATCCAAAAACGGTGTACAGTGAAAAACGGCAAATGCCGATGACGCGTATGGCTACAGCCGCACTTCTAAGGGAAAGCTTCATGCGTGCCTCCGAATATAAACAGTTAATGGAAGAGTACTTGAGAGACAAGGGAAACAACGACAAACCCGACTACGATATGAAAATGGAAGCACTTTTGAAGGTGCTGAAGGGGGAAATACCGTTAAAAGCTCATGCTCACAGGGCGGATGATATACTGACGGCCATAAGGATTGCAAAGGAATTCAATGTGAAGATTACTATTGAACATTGTACCGAAGGGTACCTTATAAAGGACATACTTGCTAAAGAAGGTGTTTCTGCAGTCATTGGGCCGCTTCTTACCGACAGGTCGAAAATCGAATTGAAGAATCAAAGCTTGAAAGCCCCGGGAATCCTTTCAGAAGCAGGGATAAAGGTTGCCATAATGACTGACCATCCCTGTGTACCCATACAGTACCTGAGCCTATGTGCTGCAATGGCTGTGAGGGAAGGAATGGATGAATATGAGGCTCTTAAGGCCATTACGATAAATGCTGCGGAAATTGCAGAAATAGACGAAAGAGTTGGAAGCCTTGAAGTTGGCAAGGATGCAGACGTTATAATAATGGACGGTCATCCGTTTGAACTTAAGTCAAGGGTGGTAAAAACGATAATCAATGGGGCGGTTGTTTTTGACAGAAATTAGAATTATCGGACGAATACCTGAATTACAGAAATGTCCGAGGATTCATAAATATATAAGAAAATAACTACAAGGAGCAGCAATGCGGAAATTTCTAACGGATTCTATTGAACAGACGCTTGAAGTGGGCAGGAAACTTGGAAGGCTTTTGAGCAAGGGGGATATAGTTTGCCTTACAGGAGATTTGGGAACAGGGAAAACCGCTTTTGCTAACGGTATAGCCAAGGCTCTGGGGATAGATGGTTATATTACAAGCCCCACATTTACCATTGTAAATGAATATATGGGTACCATACCTTTTTATCATTTTGATGTTTACAGGATTTCCGATTCTGATGAAATGTATGAAATAGGTTTTGAGGAGTATATCAGCGGAGCTGGTGTGGTTGTAATTGAATGGGCGGATCTGATAAGGGATATACTGCCTGAAGATGTTATATGGGTGCATATCAGCAAGGATCTGTATGCAGGCAGGGACATAAGGATAATAAATATGCAGTTTACCGGAAAACGGTATGAGACATATGAAGACAGGTTATGAACCTAGTGCTCCTGAGAGTAAGGCTTAAAAGTGAGAGGATACAGGAAAATGAGGATTCTGGCGGTAGATACATCTTCCAGAGTTGCTGCAGCAGCAGTAATGGAAAATGACAATTTATTGGGAGAGTATATAATCAATTATAAAAAAACTCATTCGCAGCAGCTTGTGCCTATGGTAAAAGATCTGATGGAAAACCTTGAGTTGACTCCGAAGGATATAGATGTATATGCTGCTTCCAGCGGACCGGGGTCATTTACCGGTTTGAGGATCGGGATAACAACAATCAAGGCGATTGCATATGCAGCGAATAAACCTGTTATCAGTGTACCCACACTTGATGCGCTCGCCTATAATATACCCCTGACAGATTCCCTGGTTTGTCCGATAATGGATGCAAGAAACAACCAGGTATATACGGCAATTTACAAATGGGATGGTTTGAGACTGTCGAAGATGACCGAGTATATGGGAGTGTATATTACAGAGCTTATTGCCATGGTAAAAGGAAAGAATCAGAAAGCAATGTTCCTTGGAGATGGAGTGGAAACACACGGAGCATTAATCAAGGATGAACTGGGTGACGTTTGTGAGATGGCACCGGGAAATTTGTTGCTCCAAAGGGGATCATCCGTTGCATATGCGGCCAGGGCAAGGATAACGGAAGGCATGCTGGAAAACTGCTTTGATATGGTTCCGTACTACCTTAGAAAATCCCAGGCAGAGAGAGAATACGAGAAAAGATGTGGAAACAGCATATGTGAGAAGGGTTGATGGCTTTGTACAAGGTAGAGGTATTAAAAATGCTGCCGGAGCACATTGACGGTGTTCTTGTGGTAGAGAATCTCAGCTTTAAAATTCCGTGGTCCAGAAATGCATTTATAGAAGAAGTCACCAACAACAAATTTGCCAGATACATAGTTGCGGTTGTTGACGGAAATGTTGTCGGCTACGCTGGTATGTGGAAGGTTTTTGATGAAGGACATATTACCAATATTGCCGTTCATTCCGAGTTCAGAAGCAATGGAGTGGGAAGCATACTGCTGGAGAAGCTTCTGGACATTTCAAGGGAAGAGGGAATTACAAAACTTACTCTTGAAGTGAGGAAAAGCAATATTGTTGCTCAAAAGCTATATGCGAAGTTTGGTTTCGAGTCAGGTGGGGTAAGAAAGGCGTATTATGCGGACAACAATGAAGATGCAATAATCATGTGGAAGAACAGTATTTTATAGAGCCGGACTTAACCAAACCAACCGGCGGATTTGGATATGGAGGGGGAAGAGTATGGAGAACCGCAAGGCATTAATGTTCAATTCCTTAAATAATGAGTGCGATCCTGATATTTTTGACTTTAACGATACCTCTGAGCTTGAGCCTCTTCAGGGAGTCATCGGGCAGGAACGAGCCGCGAAGGCTATGGAATTCGGATTGAGAATTAAAATACGCGGCTATAACCTTTATATGTCGGGAATGACTGGAACAGGTAAGACGAGCTATGCTGAAAATTACATAAAAAAGATTATTGATAAACAAAAAGTACCGGATGACTGGTGTTATCTGTACAACTTTGAAAAGCCCAGCCAGCCGATGGCTATAAATCTGCCGGCGGGAACAGGAAAAATCTTCAGGAAGGACATGGATGATTTTATCAAGGTTTTGCAGCTCGAAATTTCCAAGGCATTTGACAGTGAAGACTACGAAAGGGAAAAAACCGATATTATAAAGGAATTTCAGAGCAAAAGGGCGGAACTTATTGAGCAGCTAAGCAAGGATGCAGAAAAGCAGGGCTTCAAAGTAAAAACCACAAATGCCGGAATATATTTCCTTCCGGTTGTGGAAGGAAAAACACTGAGCGAGCAGGAGTACGGAGAACTGGATGAAAGCTTGAAACATGAAATAAGCGAGAAATCCAATATAATTCAAATTGAAACACTGGAAATAATGAAGAAAATTAAAAACATAGAAAAAGACGCAGAGGAAAAGGTTGAGGAATGGGAGAATAAAATTGCCCTGTTTGCAGTTGGGATGCATATAAATGACCTTAAAGAAAAATACAAGGAGTACGAAAAGGTCATTTC
>CALMWN010000481.1 GCA_937873555.1 uncultured Clostridia bacterium | reverse complement strand
ATGAGACATAAACCTATATGTCTTTATCCCGTAGATTAAAAACTTGTCAATTAGTGTTTAAATTCGACATTAATCTATACAAAAATTCCCTAATATTTTTATATCATCCATATATGGAAAAAACTTATTTTCAGAATAACAAAAAAGATCTCAAATTGCAATAGATTTCTTGATATTTCTACTTTTTTATTTTTAAACAAAACTCATAATCGTTGCAGGAAAAAGTTTAACCAAAATCAATATTAATAAAATGCAAGGTATAACTGCATATTTCGGTAACATCCGGGTTCATCCGCATATGTGGGTATTTACCATTAGATGAGGAGTTCAAAATGCTCTATTCTATCAAGAAAACGAGAATAGGTGGAGAGCATTTTGTCATATTTATTGAATTTGCAGAAATACTACCCTGGAGAAATTGAAATAACAAGTAAATACGAAGTATCCCGTAAAATAATAATAGAACTAAAGTCAAGAACAAAAAACAAAAATGTCCCAAGTGCGGATATGAATCTAGTCATTATCATAGCACATATAAACGTAAAATTATTGATTTACCGGTCCTCGGTAAACCGGTTCTTCTTTTGGTCACCGCATATAAGTATAATTGCGATAATGCTGACTGTGAACAGAAAATATTTTGTGAAGAATTGAACAGGTTCACTGGTAAATACCGGAGAATGACTTCAAGATGTGAGGATCTAGTCAAAACGGTTGCCCTTAATACAAGCTGTGAAGCAGCCTCGATTATATGCAAACATATCTGTTTAGAATGAGGTCAACATAAAGTAAGTACATAATTTATAGAGGATTTCATTTACACAAAATCAGGAATAGTCTCATTTCAGAATTGGAAGCATAAGTTGGCCACGGAAAAATGGAAGCATAAATTGGCCAAAGCGGCCAACTTATGCTTCCATTCTCATACACCAGGGCAACCTCTGTTAATTCGACTAATTGTTGTATTGCGAACTAACTTTTCATAAAAACTGCCCAAATTGTTTTTGACCTTATATCCCCGAATAGAGGCGGCCGGCCGATAACATTAATGACATCCTTAATCTTTATCTGGTCCTGATTCCATTTGAACACCAGTATTCCATACGGTTGCAAAACCCTCATGCATTCGTCAAAACCTTTCTTTATCTCGTTTTGCCAATCATGCGGAAGCTTGCCGTATTTTTTTACAAGCCATGAATTATTTCCGGCACTTACAAGATGCGGAGGGTCAAAAACAGCAAGCTTAAATGTATTATCCGGGAACGGTATTTCTTTAAAATCACCTACTATATCAGGCTTCACAATCAGTTTCCGGCCATCGCACAAAGTATCTTCAAAATGCCTAATGTCCATGTATTCAACTTCTGGATGCTCCCGGTTATACCAAAACATTTTCGACCCGCAGCATACATCAATTATTGTTTTCAAAAATTTCACCCCTTTAGTTCGCATAATTTACATTATGTATCTTACAGGCCTGTGCGTCTACCCTTGTGCTTTATTTCTTGTTCCATGCAACTAGTTTGTATTGGGAATAGCTTTTATGTTATTCGATTAAACGGCAAGCTCTGTGACTATGAGTGGTTTTTGTATAATATATCTAGTGATTTTTTAATATCATCTAAAAGTGCGCCTGTTACGTCGGTATGCATATCTATATTGGTGCTTATTTGTGTTTTGTTGTGATTTTTCAATACTGCATCAAATTTAGCTTTAACATAACCGTATTCGATAAGTTTTTTATTTGAATCACTCAACTCAACACTATTAATCTTTTCATATTCTTTAATTATTTCAACTATCCTTTTCACAAGATCAGGCATATCATGTGAATTTTGAGCATCTCTCTCCATGCTTGCCCCCTCCTCTCAGGGGAATTCCATATAGTATTGATTAAGGTAAATCTATACTTAGTTTTTCTTTTATAAATTTCTTACACTGATGTTCTGTTATGGATGATGTTCCATTACTCCAATATCCCCATGAATATTTGAGCACCGGAGGTTTGCAGACATTTTTTTGCATTGGTATCAAAGCTGGTAAAAGTTTGTTCTGCAGATACTCTTGGTCAGTACATGTATCGACATAACCGTAAATTGTATCAAGTATTAAATTGTCTGACATGTCAGTAATCACTATCTTTGGGGCGTCTTTTGTAGCAACAATAAAACCGGCTACCTGTTTAGGTTCTGATTCTATAACGATTGCAGGAGCATATCTTCCCTCTTGGTTAAATATAAAGGCTTTTAATGTCTCATCCATAAATACACCTATCCCCTTATTCTAAAAATAAATACTATACAGCAGCTGAAGCAGGAGTATAGTATAATGATATAATATATCCATAACGTATTTTTGGTTTCGAATAGCGTATTCCTTCTGCTTCTAAGATTTCTATCACCTTATCTTCTATCTCTTTCTGCCCAGGTCTAAACCGGCAGCGTCCCACCCTTTTAAGCATTAAAAGTGCTGCCACCACTATAAAAGGTATTTGTCCGGTGTCTTCCTGCTGAATCTTATTTAAAAAATTTGAAAGCTTTTCTAAAACTTCCTTTTTTGATGTAGTCACGATAAAATCTACCTCCCTTTTTGTATTAGATTATAAGGAGGAGGGTGGTCCTCCTCCTTACGGAATATGCGATAGATCAAATTTTTAATTTACTTATTTACCTCGTTTTTCAACGAGGTTCCTGCTTTAAAAGAAGGAGCCAAAGACGCCGGAATATTTATTTCCTGCTTTGTTTGTGGGTTCCTTCCCTTCCTTGCAGCTCTTTTTCTTGTTTCAAAAGTACCAAACCCTACAAGAACTACCTTGTCCCCTTTCTTCAATGCATCCTCTACGGATGATACGAAGGCATTTAATGCAGCCTCACTGTTTTTCTTGTTTAAGCCTGACTTTCCTGCAATTGAGTTGATAAGATCTGTTTTTGTCATTTAGATATCCCCTTTCGATATTATTATGTATTTAAACCCCATTATGAGGGATTTATCAGTTCAGATTCTAAAGAATGATAAAGTATTTTGTCAACATTTAATGGAATAATCAACAATATTTTATTTTCATGAGGCCTCTCTTCTTGTGTAATACTTAACTAATTAAGCAAATCACTTATATAATTAAGTATTACACTTAAATGATACTACATATAAACGAGATATGTCAATGAAAATACTGAAAATATTAATTAAATTACTTAATATTTTAATTATTACTGATTGACACGAAAATTTTTATCATATAAAATCAAGTCAAGGAGGTGCAGAATGAAAAAAGTATGGTGCCGGATATCCAGTCTAATGGGTGATAATAATGAGGATATACAGGATATCCACATAGCGACAGAATTAGATAGGAACACGATTTCCAACTTAAAAAACAATAAATTTAAGAGAGTCGATGTGCATACTTTGGAAGCTCTCTGCTCCCACTTTAACTGTACTCCCGGCGATTTATTAGTACTGATAGAGGAGCCTTCGGACGGAGAGATAAAAAGAAAGCTTGGAAGGCCGAAGAAATTGAAGGAATGATCATGCTGGCTATACAAAGATTAGTTTTTATGATAATATATAAATGTAAATTGTTTTTTCTAATCAGCCGGTAGGTTGTGTAATGTGAGAAGTCCCTGTTATCCATGGGCATATAAATTAATATGTTGCAAATTAACCCTTCAGGTTTGTAATAGCTTGAGGGGTTTTTTATTACTGTACCTGGTGCTTGCTTTGCAAGTACTTTTTTATTCTGAATTTACCAAAGGAGGTTATCGTATGTCTAATGATTTTGTCGTCCAAAACTTTATCCGTTCAACTAAACAGATTTATATAGGTATTCATGAAGGAAAAGAAGTTTACTGCGCAATAGGCGATAACAGAATTATGACGATAGAAGTTGAGAACAATGTTGCTCGATACTATCCTGGTCTCAAGGGTATAGTGAAGGACCTGGTCGAGGCCCCGGTGAAAAAGTGGGAGGATGCGATGTACGCATAATAATTGTATTACCTATCTTATTATGAGATAAGTTTAGTAATATTCTATTACGATAGCTGCCGATGGCAGTATTTTTATTTTAAGGAGGGTGAATTGATTATGATGGAAAACTACCAACTTTGCCTGTTTGAAAAGAAAAGGAACATTTATAATGTCAGTGTTCTTGACTACATGGTGTTTCAGGATTCCAACATTTTTTCTTTCGGGGATTATAATTTCATTACAGGTCCTAATGGCAGCGGAAAAAGCTGCTTGTCCAAGGCAATTTATGCTTCTCTCGGGTTGGGAGAGTTGCGCTGGTATGATCTTAGCTGGTTTGCCGAATTCGGTAAAGATATGTGTATTGAAGGAAGCTTCTCTACCGGATTGGGAAAACGTAAGCGACACTACCGGGACAAGCCTGTAAATTACTTTGGCGTCATGAAGGACAAAATGGGAAAGGTGGATTTAAAGACATACAAAGCCTGCGTTGGGTTGTATGAATGTCAGCGCACTCTGTTTTATGAGATTTCAAGAAATTTTGTCAATGAATCCACGCCGAAGAAAAGGTTAAAAGTGCTCTCCAAACTGTTTGCAAAATTTGGGATAGACACTGAAAAACTAGTAGATGAAGCTAACAGCTACTTAAAGAGTAATATGCAGTACTTTAAGCTTTCGATGAAGATCGATAAATTGGGTTTACATATTTACAGGAACGAGCAGGAGCACCCGAGATATTCTTCGGGAATGACAGCTGTAATAAGGACTGTGCTAATACTGTCTGCTGCCAGCCAACAGGAGTTTCCCCCTCTAATTTTCGATGACGACTTCGGCATTTATGCTTTTGACTGTGATACTTCCCGTTGTTTTGTATCTCTATGTAAAGAGTACCATGGCCAGATTTTTATCTTTGCGCATGATGGTGAGAAGACATTAAAGAATACAGCTCAAGAGATGGGCTATAATATCTTCAATCTGGAACTGAAAGAAAGAGATATGGATTCTGTGAGTATGAAGCTCAAAACAAGGGCTTATGTTGCAGACACCGACAAACGGCTGGAAAGTAAAATCAAACTTTCACAGGAGCTGCTGTTCAATGCACTTCAAGGGAAACAGAATCCTGTGGTTTGCTGGTCCGGAGGGATGGATAGTACAGTAGCTTTACATTTGGCTATGACATCAGGATTATTAAAGCCTGTAAGGATACTGAGGTCTGACTCAAGAAACGAATATCCCCCTCAGTATACTTACAACAAAGCAATGGAAAAGCTTTGGGCTGATGCTATTTCATATGATATACCTGTCTATGAGAATGGTGTTTTTACAAATAACTATGTGAACGGCCTTATAAAATCAGAGATGACAATATGGGAAATAATTGAGAAATACGGTTTCCCTCTTCTGCCGAAAAATTTCAGGCCATGTGATTATCCCTACTACGATGCTGTAATGAAATACTGCCATATCTCAGTCAACCAATGCTGCAAGGAATTAAAGGAAAAACCGGCAAAACGGTTATATAGCGAGGCGCAGGTTGACCTTGCCATTCGTGGCATGACCGGCGGGGAATCATATAATAGACGCAGAAATATTGCGTTAGGAGGTTATGTCCGGTTCGTTAAGGAATATAACACCTATGTGGCAGATATAATTGGTTTTTGGAATAAGGAGAATGTCATCCAGTATCACAATATGTTTAACATAAAATGGTGTGATATCTATAATATGGGTATTCCCCGTAACGGCTGCGCTTGCTGCTTTAAAAGCATTCTGTCAAAAGACAACAGCGCAAAACTTCTCAGGCTTCATTTCCCGAAGTTATGGGATCATATAATGATTTCAAAAGGCGGAGCTAAAGAAGTGATGAAGGTTGCATATATAATAAACAAGGCAAGAGCAAAGGGACTTACGGCAGGGAGTCCGCAATTGCAGCTGGATGATTTCGACATCGAGTATCTTACACACATAGACAAATATGAAGAGTTTGACCTCAAAGGAATTTTTGCCCATCAGCCGTGCAAATGTGATAATATTTAATTGCATGGCCACTGTTGCATATTTCACATATTGCGGTTATAATTAATTTAATAATTTGTTTTTTACCATTTTTGGTTTTTAAAACCGCGATTTTAAAAAGTCCCTGGCATTTATGGGCATATGAATTATATTTAGATATCCGTTGACTAACGTTAACGGCTTTTTTTGATTAATTATTAAGGAGGATGATTGTTATTGTATAAAGAAAAAATTGAAAAGTTAGTCAGACTTCTTAATGGGGCTGGCGAACAGGACATGGCGAAGGATATGGATGAAATTCTTAAGAGCTGTGCTTTTTACATTGACCGGGTTGTAGCAATGGAGTCAGCACAAAGCATTTTAAGGTTTACCTTGGAGCCTGACGATTACCGGATGACTTTGACCGAGCTTGATAAAAACAGGAAGATTGCACATAACGGATTAATAGCTAATGTCAAACTTATGAACCGGTATTGTAAACTGGTTGGCATTGATCCGATTTTCAAGGGTGATACTGATAGCAGGATCGAAGTCGCTGAATTCGCCATGGAAATTGTAAAGGATATATTTGAGACAAGAAAGCTTTAATTAAAAAGCCAGGAACATAAGAACAGTAGAGTTTATCTCTGCTGTTCTTTTGTTTTCAGGCGAATTTATAAGGAGGGTGTGTTTATTATGGCTTGTTTTATTGCTCTGTTTTTTTATCCACCACCTGCAGGTCTCTTATGTAATGCTGTGCATTACCAGATTAACTCAGAAGGGATTGGTGCGGAATATGGCATTGGTTGAGCTTACTCTTGATGGTGAGAGAAATAAGGTTGACGAAGCTATTGTGGATTTAAGAAGGATGCAGCCTTTAGGAGGGTATTGTTTGAAATTCAGCGGAGGTAAGGATTCTCAGGCCATATATCATTTAAGTAAAATGGCTGGAGTTGAATTCCGGGCTCAATATGATGTTACAACTGTGGATCCACCGGAGTTAATTGAATTCATCAGGGAGAATTATGCGGATGTAGTATTCAATTATCCTGAAACAACAATGTGGAAGCTTATTCCTAAAAAGAGAATACCACCTACCAGAGTTATTAGGTATTGCTGTGATGTCTTTAAAGAAAAAGGATGTCCCAATATGAACATGATATTGACAGGTGTTCGCTGGAAGGAAAGCAGGCGCAGGGGTAAAAGACATAAGGTTGAAATATGCCAGGCTTATAAGAAGAAGACATTTCTTCATCCTGTAATATCATGGGAAGAAAGTGATGTCTGGGAGTTCCTCAATGGAATCAGGTCTAAGCACTGTTGCCTTTACGATGAAGGATGGTCGAGAATTGGGTGTGTAGGATGTCCAATGGCAAATTCCGAGGTGCGAGAGCGGGAATTAAACCGGTACCCGAAAATCAGAGATGCCTATTGGAGAGCTTTTGGCAGGATGCTGGAGGAGATTAAACGTGAAAAGGCTTATGCATTTGAGGAGTTCACTAAATGGAAATCTCCGGATGATGTAATGGAATGGTGGCTTCACGGAACTGAACAGTTTTATGATAAGCATTTCATTGACGGGCAGCAATACCTTTTCAATGGTGATTATTATGAACATTATGAACTTGAGGCTTAATACTTAATACTTAATAAAATTATAAGGAGGATGATTTATTTATGGCTAGTATCAAAGGAATTACTTTAAAAAGGGTCCAACACTTCAGAGGTACAGATGGTTCAGGTGTTAATGCTGACATCTACATGGACGGCAAAAAAATTGGTGATGCTCATGATGGCGGTTATGGAGGTGGGTTGGATGTGGATATTAACCATGAGTATTCTGCAAAGTTCAAAAAACGAGTGGAAACCTATTACAAAGAGCATCCATCAAGCTGTACCGGCAATGAATGGTTTATGGAGGAATTGATAGCACTTCATGACTATGAAAAGGATTACAAGCGTAATGCGAGAAAAGGGTATCCGATTATGGTTGATATGAAGTTTCACGCAAGACTTGCGACTCTTGACGATATTCTATCGATGCTTAAGAATGACAAGGTTATCTTCTGCGTAGATGAAAAGACTCTTGAAGTTAATCTGAAAAAGCATGAACCTGTTGTTTATACCGTTTATAGAAGTTTGGATGATTTTATAATCAGATAATCGATAAGTAAACCAAAAAGGCATACAGAGCAAATCTGTATGCCTTAATTCTTTAAAGGAGGCTGATTTGATTGAAAAGTTTATTTGATGTAATGTCCGGAATTGTAGAGAAGTATATGCAGGATTATAAGGTTGATTTTTATAGCACCGATAAGCAATCCATCATGGATAGAGAGGGCGGAAAAGAACTATTATGGATTGTAAGGCAATCCGGTACGGAGCTTCTCAATTACCACCAATCTCAAATAAGAGGTACCACCGATCATCTTTTGGCAGATTACTGGATTTGCAACGCCGTTAAGGCCTATAAAATTACAGTATTGAAAACTGATGAGTCTGAGGCTTATGGAGATATTGAGGAAGTGGATATCACTTACATAAAAGATATGGTGAGAAACGCAAAAACAGGTATAAACTCAGAAGGGTTTAAGGATTGGTATAGTGGAAGTACCTCTACAGATGAAACTGGAGCTCCCATGATAGTTTTCCATGTTTCAAAATCAACCAACCGGCAGATAGAAGCATTCAGGAGGAAATGGCTGGGTACCAATTCAAAGGACCTGCTATCATATATTGGGTTTCATTTCACTCCAAGCTTTGAGATGGCGGAAAGAGTCATGAGCGGCAATAATGGCAGCGTGACAAAAGCATATCTGCACATAAAAAACCCGCTTGTCATTACAGAAAGCCAACTTGTCAAAGATATGTTGGCATATGGATATAAAAAGGGATTTGTGGACACCAGGAAGGTCAATCTTGAGAAACTCTATGCCCTTCCCTACTTTTCTTCATTTGGTGCGTCTATTGCTAACGAGCTGGCGATTGAAGCAAACAGGTCTTCAGGTAAGGTACTGGTGGAGTTTAAGAAACTCAGTGAATCGTATCTTTCTCATTTGATGAGCAAGGGCTATGACGGCATTAAATACCTAAATGAAATTGAGTGGCATTGGGAAAAGAGGTACGACTTTATAGCGTTCGAACCGTGGCAGGTATTAACCTTCATTGATGGAGAACTGCTACAAGAAAATGACGTAGAAAGTGCTTAAGTTCTTATATTGGAGGTTGATTGATTATGTATTATTATGCTTCACAATTATCGTTGTTAAGCGATGAAAGACTCAGTGATGACATCCGGGAGGTAGAATACTACAAGGATATATATGGAAAAGGTGTTGTGATTGAGCCGGCGGTTCCTTCCAGAAGGTATTCGGCTTATGATAATGAACGATATCTGCCTAATCTGCTGCCGCTTGAATGTTATGATCTGTGTCTTATATCTATAAGTGGAGGTAAAGATTCCATTGCAGCTGCCTTATACCTGCACAAGGAAATTAAAATACCTGCAGAGAAGATAGTTTTACTTCATCA
>CALMWN010000480.1 GCA_937873555.1 uncultured Clostridia bacterium | reverse complement strand
GATTTCTGCCTGTCTCGTGGGCTCGGAGATGTGTATAAGAGACAGAATATAGGTACTCCTATAGCAAATACACGGATTTATATAATGGATAAGCATTTAAACCTTGTACCCGAAGGAATTGCCGGACAATTATGCATCGGTGGTGAGGGGCTTGCAAGGGGCTACCTTAACAGGCCTGAACAAACTTCAGAGAAATTTGTTTCCAACCCGATAATCCCCGGTGAAAGAATATATCTTACAGGAGATCTTGCAAGATGGCTGCCTGAAGGTGAGATAGAACACCTCGGCAGGATCGATCAGCAGGTAAAGCTGAGGGGATACAGAATAGAACTTGGTGAGATAGAAAGCAGGCTGCTTGAATATGAAGGTATAAGGGAAACTGTTGTTGTAGACAGGGAGAATAAGGCCGGGGAGAAATATTTATGTGCATATATGGTCTCAGATGAGGAAATTCAGGTATCCAAACTAAGAAAGTTTTTATTGTCAAGCCTTCCCGGGTATATGGTCCCAAGCAGCTATGCGAGGGTAGACAGGATACCTTTGACTCCAAACGGCAAATTGGACAGAAATGCATTGCCAGAATCAGAACCTGAAATCAGGTTTGAAACTGAATATGTGGCTCCCAGGAATGCATCCGAGGAAAAATTGGTTGAAATATGGTCTGAACTTCTGGATGTTGAAAAAATGGGTATTAATGATGACTATTTCGAACTCGGGGCAGATTCTCTCAGTATAATTGCCGTTTCGTCAAGGGTGTACCGGGAGTTTGGAATTGAACTGCCGTTAGTACAGATATACAAGGTTTCAACAATAGCAGAGTTGGCAGAATGTATTGACATAACAGAAACAGGAAGGTTTGAGCCGGAATGTGCCGGAACTTCTGAAAATGGGATGTACGCTTCATTACAGCCGGTGCCTGAACAGGATTGTTATCCTGTATCACTTGCTCAACGCGGTTTGTTTTTAATTGCCCGGCTTGGGAATACGGATATTAATTACAACATGCCGCATTTTATGCTTGTGGAAGGTGAGCTTGACAGGGAAAAATTCAACAGGGCTTTTGAACAAATAGTAAAAAGGCATGATGTATTAAGAACAACTTTTGATATTGTCGACGGTGAACCTGTTCAGAGGATATTAAGTGAGCTGGATTTTGATATTGACTATAAGGAAGCTGATGAAAGCCAATTGGAGGACATGTTTTTCAATTTTATCAGGCCTTTCGATTTGAGCATTGCACCCCTCATGAGGATATCCGTCGTAAGATTGAACAATACCAAACATGTATTGCTGTTTGATATGCACCATATTATTTCTGACGGTACTTCAGCCGGAATCATCATACAGGAGCTGGACATGCTTTACAATGGAAAAACCCTTCCGGACTTAAAGCTGCGGTACAGGGATTATGCAGTATGGCAGAATAAGCTATTGGAATCCGGAGCTTTAAAACAGCAGGAGGAGTATTGGTTAAACAGGTTTTCTGAAGAAGCTCCTGTTTTGAATATGCCTTTGGATTTTCAGAGGCCGGTAAAGCAAAGCTTCGAAGGAAATAAAATCAGCTTCCGCATAAGCGCACATATCGCAGAACAGCTGAAAAAGCTCGCGCTTAATACGGGCTCTACTTTGTATATGGTTCTTTTGGCTTCTTACAATGTGCTGCTGTCAAAATATACAGGGCAGGATGATATTGTTGTCGGTTCACCGATTATAGGAAGGGGTTGCCCGGATTTCAACGGCATGGTGGGAATGTTTGTAAACACACTTGCCATGCGTAATCATCCAAATATAAATAAAACATTTGTGGAATTCCTGTATGAAGTAAGAGATACCGCACTGGATGCCTATGTAAACCAATACTATCCATTCGAGGAACTGGTAAGGAAGCTCAGGATAAAAAGGGATGCAAGCCGGAATCCGCTGTTTGATACTCTGTTTGTGCTGCAGAATGTGGACGTAAATAAACTTGGTATCGATGGATTGAGTTTTAAGCCATACGAGTTTGTAAACAGGACTTCCAAATTTGATATAGCGCTGGAAGCTGTAGAGACGATTGAGGGTATACACTTCAACCTGGAATACTGCACCAGGCTTTTTAAACAGGACACTATGAAAAGGCTGAAGGGGCACTTTGTAAATATTCTGACACTAGTCTCCGAAAATCCCGACATTAAGATTTCAAAGATGGATATGCTTTCGGAAGAAGAAAGATTTGAAGTTCTGTCCAGGTTCAACAATACCGACTTCCGATATCCAAAGCATATGACGGTACATGAATTGTTTGGAGAGCAGGCAAAAAAGACTCCGGAAAGTTATGCAGCTGTGTTTGAGGGTAAAAGACTCACTTACAGGGAAGTTGATGAAAAATCGGATCAGCTTGCTGCCGCATTGCGGGAAAAGGGAGTAGGGCCAAATGATATTGTGGGGATTTCGGTCCGGCGTTCACCTGAAATGATAATTGGGGTTTTAGGGATATTAAAGGCGGGTGGAGGATTTCTGCCCATAGACCCCGATTATCCGGAGGAAAGGATAAAGTACATGCTCGAGGACAGCCGGGCAGGAATACTGCTGTCCCAGAAGGATCTTGCGGACAGAATGAGAATTAAAGGTGAGATTATATTCATTGATGATGAGAAAACATATTCCGGGAAAGTAATAGATTTGACAAGCATCAACAAGCCCGGGGACCTTCTCTATGTCATCTATACCTCGGGTTCTACAGGCAAGCCCAAGGGAGTGATGCTTGAACACAGAAATATGGTCAATTTGATAAGCTACGAGTATGCTCATACGAATATAGATTTTAAAAGCAGGGTACTGCAGTTTACAACCATAAGCTTCGATGTATGCTATCAGGAGATTTTCTCTACATTATTATGCGGTGGGACCCTGTATATAGCAAGTGACAGAATTAAGAAAGATGTTGTGGAACTGCTAAAGTTTGTTGAAGAAAATTCAATTGATACGATTTTCATACCTCCGGCGTACTTGAAGCTGATTTTTTCAAATGACCTTTACATAGGAAGTGTCCCCGGTACGATAAGGCATATTGTGGTAGCTGGTGAGCAGGTAATAGTGACCGGATCTTTGAAGGATTTCCTGAAAAAAAATAAAGTATATCTGCACAACCATTATGGTCCGTCTGAAACACATGTCGTATCAAGTTATACAGTGGATCCTGGAGGTGATATACCGGAGCTGCCGCCAATAGGACGGCCCATATCAAATACAAAAATATATATATTGGATGAGGGCAACAATTTAACTCCTGCAGGAGTTTGGGGAGAGCTGCATATTTCGGGAGATTGCCTGGGAAGGGGCTATCTTTACAGGGAACAGCTCACATCAGAGAAGTTCGTGGAAAACCCGTTTCTGGCTGGTGCCAAGATGTATAAGACAGGTGACCTTGCAAGATGGTTGCCGGACGGAAACCTGGAATTCCTGGGCAGGAAGGATAACCAGGTCAAAATAAGAGGCTTCAGGGTGGAGCTGGGGGAAATAGAAAGCCATTTGCTGAATTATGAAGGGGTCAGGGAGGCTGCAGTCATAGTGAGGCTTAATTCTCACGGAAACAAGTATTTGTGCGCGTATATAATTACAGACAGGGATTTTAAAGTATCTGAGGCAAGAAAATACCTGCTGAACAAAATACCTGAGTACATGGTTCCTTCGTATTTTGTCTGTCTTGACAGGATGCCTTTGACTCCAAGCGGCAAAATAGACAGGAAGTCTTTGCCGGAACCCGGGGAAAGTATTTGTGCCGGTGATGAATACGAGGGCGCAGGCAATGAAGTTGAGGAGAAGCTGGTTCAAATATGGCGTGAAGTACTGGAAAGAGAAGAGATAGGTGTAAAAGACAATTTCTTCGAACTTGGAGGAGATTCATTGTCAATTCTGCATGTTCAGGCAAAAGCTTTTTCATACAACTGGGGTTTGACAACCCAGGACTTTTATAAATACCAGACCATTAGAGAATTATCGGAAAAGATTTTGGGGGTTGGGAGTGAGAAGGAAGCTTCATCCGTGCAAATATCGCATGATATGGTGTCAAGGCGTGAGAGCCCAAAATCAGAAATGGTTGTGAGCAGCATGAAGAAACCCTTGAAAAAAGTACTTTTGACCGGAGCAACAGGTTTTCT
The DNA here is from genome assembly GCA_937873555.1 of uncultured Clostridia bacterium. GTDB lineage: Bacteria > Bacillota > Clostridia > Acetivibrionales > CALMWN01 > CALMWN01. The sequence goes on along the minus strand of CALMWN010000480.1, from coordinate 525 downwards.
GGGAGCGCATATACTGGATACGCTTTTATCCGGGACAGAAGCCGATGTATATTGTCTCGTAAGGGAAAAACCAAATGATACTACAGCTAATAGGTTTGGGCAGCTATTGGACTTTTATTTTCCGGGAAAATACAGAAAATATTTTGGAAAAAGGATTTTCATGGTAAAAGGTGACATAACACTGCCGGATTTTGGCTTAAACTATCAAGAATATTCGGATTTAGCCGATAAAGTAGATGATGTAATACATGCGGCTGCACTTGTCAAACATTATGGCGACTATTCCGAATTTGAAAAAGCGAATGTTTTTGCAACCGAAGAGGCAATCAGGTTTTCCATTTTTTCAGGCAGCATGCTGTATCACATATCTACTACAGGAATATCAGGAAACAACTACCTTTCACATGAAACATCACGAAAAGAAAAAGCTGTATTCACAGAAAATGATTTTTATATAGGTCAGAATTATACTGAAAATATGTACGTAAAAAGCAAGTTCGAGGCTGAGAACCTGATATTCAAAGC
>CALMWN010000479.1 GCA_937873555.1 uncultured Clostridia bacterium | reverse complement strand
ACACTATCCTCTTCGTCGGCAGCGTCAGATGTGTATAAGAGACAGATCCAAAACTTTATAGAGTTCATCGGATTCCGGCTGAAGGATGGGTTTCTCCACCCCACCATCCATAAGTATTTTTTTATTCTCCGATGTTATTCTGCCAATTATAGATGAACTTATTCCACTCGCTGAAAGCCGTGCTGTCAATCCCTCTCCATCAGGGCAGGTAATAAGCATGCAGCCGCTTGAAATGAGCTTTAAAGGATCAATTCCGTAAAAAGAACATATTTTCACTGTCTCATATCCGACAGGAATTTTAACCTTTTCTATAATAACGCCTACACCGGAAGCTTCTGCGACTTCCCAGACAGCTCCAAGAACGCCACCCTCGGTGACGTCATGCATTGATGTGGCTCCATATTCTCCTGCTATAATACCTTCTTTCACAACGCTTATTTTTTCCATAAGATTTTTTGCACGTTCAACAGTTTCCAGGCCCAGAGCCCCGGTTAAAGCTTTTTCCCTGTCATATGCGAGTATTGCAGTGCCTTCAAGGCCTGCTGACTTTGTAAGAACGATATCGTTCCCGGGCTTTGCTCCGGAAGTTGAAACAAGCCTGTCCTTCAAAACCCTGCCCAACGCTGTACTTGTGACAACAAACCTGTTTACTGCGGCAGTTATCTCGGTATGGCCGCCAATGATATCCACATTTATGGAAGCTGCGGTTTCGCATAATTGCGACATCACTTTTTCAAGCTCCGCTTCCGAAGTACCCGGAGGGGCAAGAATTGTAACAAGAAGACCCAGGGGTTCAACACCGCAGGATGCGATATCATTGCAAGAGATGTGAACTGCCAGACGGCCTATCTCATTTGCTGTCCCTGTAATCGGATCTGTGGAAAGTACACAGGCATACTTGTCAAAATCAACAGCGCAGCAGTCTTCACCGATTTTTGGCCTTAAGAGGATTTCTTTCCTGTTGGCACTTATTTTATTCAGTATCAACTTTTCCAGTATATCGTTCGGTATCTTGCCTATTTTCATGATATCCCCCTCGAATGCTTATTACATTTGAGCCATCTGTTCCTTTACCGCCTGGAACTGTTCCCTTGCCATATCTATCAGCTTTGGGTTTTTCCTTGCTTCAGGGGAGCCGATCAGTCTGCTGAACCATTTGACGGATTCATCGAGATTTCCAATGCGTCTGTTCAATTCACCTATCATATACAGGCATGTGAACTCGTCCAGCTTTTCAACAGGGAAATTCTCCCTTTCATAGGCTTCGGAGTATCCCTTCAATGCAAATTTGAGAAAATCCATTTCCTTTTCGTCGTTTTTTAACCGGAACAGCCATGCAATCCTTATGCAAATCTTTGCAAGTTCGCTTCCTTTAGCTTTTCTGAGGTGCATATTATACAAAGCCAGCTTGAACGCTTCTATTGCCGTGTCCAATGTGCGCTCACCCGAAAAGCTCCTTTTGGTCCAACGTGAAGAAATATTCTTTAAAATGATTGAAGCCTCATTTGAGGAAATCGAATCGAATTTATCTGCCTGCGCTGCATATCCACAGTTTTCACAGACATAAACTTCATAATAAATAGGGTTGATTCCTTCGTAGTATACACAAAAATCCGAATCTCTGGAATGTAGCTTGCTTGATTTTGCTTTTACCTTCGTCACCTCGAACTTCTTGCTGCAAACCGGACAAGGTATCGAAGTGTTATAAAGTGAACTGTCCATATACAATAACCTCAGCTTCTGTTCAAATAATTTTTTTTACCTTTACCAAACCACGTACGGGTTTGTATATATCATCTGAAATTTTTTCCCTATCGAGAATTTCCCCATTTTTATTATATGTGTCCCTGTATACGATCACATGAATACCCTTTTTGGCCTCTCTAACAACAACCCTTGTGTTTTCGGGCAGTGATTCATCTATTACAATCTCGTCAGTCTCAGGCTGCAATTCTTCAACCGTTACCGATTTCAATTTTACGGTATATCCACTGTTATCAGGTTTCCCCAGGATTCTCATAGTCAGTCTGCTGCCCGAAACCTCTGCATTGATGGAAACAGGATATTCCTTATTGTTCTTGAATTTGAAATCTATATAATCTTCAGCTATTGTAGCATCCTGACCCGCTTCGACATATCCCAGGGGCAGCGAATGATGGATTCTTTCCTGTATACCAAGCTTAGACTTTAAAACAGAACCATATAGCGTTGTAGTTACCTGGCACACCCCTCCGCCCGGTCCTTTTATGAATTCATTCATGTAAATCACAGGTGCTTCCCTGTATCCGTTTTCAAAGGTTCTTGGTCCAAGTACCGTGTCCATGGAAAAGGATTCACCCGGCATAAGAATTATCCCGTTTACTTTTTCACAAGCCAGCTTGATATTGTAGGTCCTGTTGTAGTCACTAGGGTTAAAGATTGTCGAAGAAGATGATAGAACATAACTGATTTCGTTTATATCTTTAGAATTTATCCTGGGCGGATTTTCTGTAACTTCAAGTGTTATGGTATCAAAATTCCTCTTTTGTATACTATTTTCTATTATTTTCTTGTTTGCGTCAATATCGAATATGTATCCTATTTCTTCTTTATTTACGGTTATATTTCCGTTTTTGTAAGATACTGTAGCATTCTTTGCTTCTTTGTCTATTTGTTTTTTTATTACCGTCAGAACGCTTTCAAGCTTATCAACATTGTAGGATGGTTCTGTAAAAAGCATTACAGGCATGAATCTTGCCTTCAGGATTGAATAAAGCCTTTGCAGGAAATTACCCGTACGCCCTATGCTGTAAGCCTCGTCGAGGGCTTTTTCAACAGAGTACTCCATGGCAATATCCTTCTTCGGGATGTTCCAACTATTGTTCAGGAACGTTAAATTAATACTTTTATCTGATGTCAGACCAGCCAGTTTGTTTTTTACAACCTGTTTTGCCTGTAAACGGTCAAATCCGGACAGGTGTTCACCCTCTATATAAACACCTGAATGGAAAGTCTCCCTCTGCAGGAAATCTGCCGAAAAGGCTGCAATAATAAATATGAATAGTATCAGGGTGCTGTATATAACCATCTTTCTTTTATTTTTAAACAAAACCGACAACATATATTCATACCTTCACTTATATACCTGCTATATATCAGATCATTGCCTCTAATATATAGATATTGTTGCAATTATCAGTTATGAATATTTATTTGTGCCGATGCTGCATGCATTACACTGATGCCCTGAACAGATTCTCCTATATGATTTTTTCAACCTGTTTTCCGAGAACAAAGCTGATGACCTCTGTTGCTTCTATTGCTTTGTCTATGAGACCACCAAGGTCTGCAAGCGCTTCAGATCTGATTATCCTGTCAAGCTGCGGCCTGGTTTTCGGGTGCTTTGCTACAAAAACAGTGCAGCAGTCTTCATAAGGGAGTATGGATGTTTCAAAGGTATCAATTTTCCTTGCTATTTCTATGACTTCATTTTTGTCCATTCCTATAAGAGGTCTGAATACAGGCATGGTTACAGCAGAATTTGTCACAGCAAGGCTTTGGATAGTCTGGCTTGCAACCTGACCAACGCTTTCACCCGTGATTAATGCAAGTGCGCCTGTGGAATTTGCGATCCTTTCCGCGATAACCATCATTGCCCTGCGCATTATGATGGTAAGTTCATCCTCCGGGCACTTTTCATTTATCTCAAGCTGTATGTCCGTAAAGGGCACTATATGAAGGTTGAGCCTGTAGCTGTAGCCGGATAATATCCTGGCAAGTTCAATGACCTTTTCCTTCGCCCTTTCACTTGTGTAGGGATAGCTGTAGAAGTGAACAGCCTCCACTTCCACTCCTCTTTTTGCTATCATCCATCCGGCAACAGGGCTGTCTATACCCCCGGACAAAAGAAGCATGGCCTTTCCGTTGGTGCCAACCGGCATTCCCCCGTATCCCGGAATAATCTCAGAGTATATATAGCTCGACTCCCTGACCTCCACATACAATATAAAATCAGGTTTGTTTACATCCACCTTGAGGTAGGGATAGGCATCCAGTATGACCGCACCCAGCTCTCTGCTTATTTCAGGCGATTCCATTGGAAAACGCTTGTTGCCTCTTTTTGTTTCCACCTTGAAGGTTTTGTGGCTTTTGGATTCAAGGAGAGCACCGACTATTTTCAAGGCGTTCTCTTTTATAACCTCGAAATCTGTAGCAATTTTGTAAACAGGACTTACGGCAACAACTCCGAAAACCTTTCTTATTTTTTCAAGAGCAGTATCATAGTCATAACCGCTTTCATGAGGTTCAACATATATTCTGCCCTGCGATCTTATAATATTTAATTTGCCCATTCCATACAGAGCCTTTTTAATATTGCCTGCCAGTTTTTCTTCAAATACGGGGCGGTTAAGTCCTTTTAGTATTATTTCTCCGTATCTTACCAGAATTATTTTTTCCATGCCTGTCCTCCACGTTTTATCTTGATTTTAGGAATTATCACTTTTAGAGCCTCAACCGTTTCCTCTGCCTCTGCAACTGAATTCAATGCTGAAAAGCTGAATCTTATAGCCCCTTCAATATATTTTGAATCAAGTTTTACAGCTTTTAGAACATGGCTGTGTGTGTTTTTTCTTGATGAACAAGCTGAACCTGTAGAAACAAATATATTGAACTCCTCAAGATGATGCAGCAGAACCTCGGCTTTCAAACCTGCAAACGCAATATTCAGGATATATGGCAGCGAAGCACCGGGAGAAATCATTTTAAAATCCTCCGACAGATTCCCAAGCCTCTTAATAAATGCTTCCTTTATAGTTTTGACTTTTTTATGGTTTTCATCAATTGAACCGGAAATCATTTCAGAGGCCATTCCAAAGCCGCAGATTCCAGGAACATTTTCCGTTCCGGAGCGGAGCGCTGTTTCCTGTCCCCCTCCGTAAAACACAGGAGATATCTTTACGCCCCTTTTTGCATACAATGCTCCTACGCCCTTAGGGCCATGTATCTTATGTGAGCTTACAGACAAAAAATCAATACCGGCTCTCTGAGGAAAAACTGGGATTTTGCAATAGGCCTGTACTGCGTCTACGTGAATCAAGGCATCCCTTTTAATTGAATTCTTTATTCTGATTATTTCTTCAACCGGCTGTACCGTGCCTATTTCATTGTTTACAAGTATTATGCTTATCAACGCTGTTTCCGGCGAAATTTTTGATTCCAGCTCATCCAGGTCTATTGTCCCGAAGCTGTCCACCTTTATAAAGTCGGTTTTATATCCTTTTTTTTCAAGGAATCTGAAAACCTCAAGCACTGAAGGGTGTTCCACCTGTGTTGTTATAATATGCCTGCCCAGTCTGGGGTTGGCTTCCAGACAGCCCAAAATTGCCAGATTGTTTGCTTCAGTCCCTCCTGAAGTAAAATACAGATCACGGCTTTCCACCTTCAAGGAATCTGCCACAGCCTGCCTTGCCTTCTTCAAATGCTTTTCTGCCTCTATCCCCTTCCTGTGCAAAGATGAAGGGTTCCCATAGACATTTCCTGCTATATGGGACATATAGGCGGTCACTTCGTCAAATTGTCTCGTTGTTGCGCTGTTATCAAGATAAATTTCCCTGTTCATTTCAACCTCTCGAACCGTGAATACTAAAATCCGGGTGACATTGCCCTGATTCGTCCATATGAAGTATACCATATTATACATTTTTTAACCATTTTTATTGTTACTTGCAGCGGCATTATTACAGTCCGCCGAGAATACACCAGTTGTACCCGTTGGCCTGAACCCTTTGTCCTGATTTGTAAAATGGATTGGAATAACGTTTTAATGCCTCTTCACTGTCTACTGCGTTGTTATCCGCCCATATCCTGAAGAATCCGTCATCCCCGTAGGTCAGCAGCTGTTCTCCCGGGAAATTTATAAATTTGGCTGCCAAAGCGACGTTTCCGCCGATATTGCCGATGACATTCCCGAATCTATCCATCACGTTTCCGTTTCCTCCGGGTACCCCGCCTATGATTTCATGGTACCCGTCACCGTTAATATCCGCAGGCATGGTTTTATATACACTGAAGGGCAGGGTGTAAGGCTTGCCGGTGAAGGCATCGAATATGAACTCATCACAGTTCTCATGGAAGCGTCCATCCGGGCCGCAGGTCTTTTTCCCGATACGCACTCCCATTGCAATATGACTGCCTCCCTCACCGAGTCTTGCCGTCCATCCCATATCGATATGCCCGCTTTCCACATTCCCCCATATTCTATTTCCAAGACTGTCATATAATAAAATTCTTGGGGT
>CALMWN010000478.1 GCA_937873555.1 uncultured Clostridia bacterium | reverse complement strand
TGAAATCAGGACACCTATGAATGGGATGCTGGGTATGATTCAGTTGGCTCAACTGGCTGATTCCAAAGAGGAAAGCGATGAGTACCTGCAATCGGCGAAAAAATCAGCAGATTCCATGCTAAGGGTTATTAACGACATACTTGATTATTCAAAAATTGAAGCTGGTAAAATGTTAATAATAAAAGAAAAGTTTAATGTCCGGGAAATACTAAATGATGTTATAGCCTTGTTCAGTGTAGTTGCAAAACAGAAAAATATCGATATATCGAACCAAACAGATAAAGAAATACCGGATTATCTGTTGGGTGATGCTGTTAGGTTGCGGCAGATATTATCAAATCTTGTAGGAAACGCTGTCAAGTTTACTAATGATGGGACAGTTTCAATATATACGGAGTTGAAAAACTTTTCCCCAAAAACAACTGAGTTGAAGTTTACGGTAGATGATTCGTATACAAAAAAATATGGGGGAACCGGTTTGGGACTGGCAATCTCAAAAAGTCTTGTAGAAGCTATGGGCGGAAGCATAGGAGTAGAAAGTGAAGAAGGAAAAGGCAGTAAGTTCTACTTCACAATACCTTTGGGAAACATAATTGAAGCTGAACATCCACAAAGTAAGCAATTGAGCAATACTTTCCCGACGGGTGGGGAAAGGTATAAAGGCATAAAGGTTCTGATAGTAGAAGACGACAAAGTAAATCAAACGGTAATCTCAATATTCCTTAATAAGTTTGGAATGCAGACAATACTTGCAGAGAATGGGATGGAAGCTATTGATGAATTCAAGGAAGGCGGCTTTGATATTGTTATAATGGATGTGCAGATGCCTAAAATGGATGGCATTACTGCTACTTCCAAAATCCGCTCTCTGGAAAATGGCTTTACAAATCATGTTCCAATATTAGCTCTGACAGCATATGCTCCGGGCAGTGACAGGCAAAAGTGTTTTGAAGCCGGAATGGATGATTTCCTGGCAAAGCCGGTAGACCTGGAGCTTTTACTGAAAACCATAGATAAATGGATTATGAGGAATCAGGAACCTGTTTTGGAATGATGGTATCGAAATTAATCAAAGTTAATCATAAATCATATAATTAAAGACATTTGATGCTATTTTGATTTATAATATTAATTATGAAGTCTTTTTGCCAGTACATATCATTCAGATAAGGGGCCTGACTAGATGAATATAGACCGGATAGCTGCCAAAAAGCAAACTAATAGCATAAGGCGACTGACTTTGGCCACATTGACAGCAAGTTTGAATTCTCAATATTATAACAGCCTTGTGCTGGGAATGTCAGATACAGCTGAAGAGAATGATGCCAATCTGGTTGTGTTCGCCGGTGGATCTTTAAATGGGCCGGATACTTCCACGATACGTAATTCGATTTATAATCTGATTAATCCGGAAATGTTTGACGGAGTAATACTCACGCCCAGTTTGCTGCTCCGTTATTCAAGTGAGGAGGAAGCAAAAAAATTATTACAACCGCTTTCTCACCTTCCAATGGTTTGTATAGGAAGTCAATGGGAAGACTGTCCGGTAATCAAGCCCGATGTTGAATCCGGCATGTATAAGGTGCTGGTACATCTTATTGAAACTCATGGATGCAGGAGGATAGCCTACATCAATAGTTCCGGGATGACCGAGCAGTCAAATATGCGCTTCAGAGTATATCTGGAGGTATTAAAAAAATATAACCTGCCTTTTGACCCAAAACTTGTTGTTCCGGCACATCTGGGCCGTATGGATGGTTTTGAGGCTGTCCTTAAATTACTTGACCAACCGGATTGTCAATTCGATGCATTGATATCATTTAATGACTTGATGGCCTTAGGGGCAATTGAAGGGTTGGATCAAAGAGGATATAGAGTTCCTGAGGATATACTGGTAGTGGGCTTCAACGGCTCGCCGGAAAGTGCGTTTGCTATTCCTCCGCTGACAACTTTAAATGAAGATGCGTATGAGCAGGGCAGGCAAGCTGCTGCTATGGTGATCAGTATTATTCAGGGGAAAAGTATCCCTATGGTTAATAAAATAAACACAGAGCTTATAATTCGTAATTCCTGCGGGTGCAGCAGAGAAATAAACCTGGACAACTTTGATTATTCTTTTTCGTATGACAGGCCGTCTTTTGAAGAGTCTTTTAATAATAACCGCGATTATCTTTTGGAAGTGGTGTCAAGTGCGGCTAATGTAGCCCTTTTAAATCAGAAATGCAAAATTTCCGTTCAAAGTCTGGAAGCATTGCTGGATAGTTATCAGGAATCATTTGCGAAATACTCCCAGGAATTTTTTCTAAAAAAAATAAAGGAAATTACTAAAATCTCGCCGGATAACAATGACATCAGTGCATGGTTTAATGCTATCCTGTTGCTGCGGAGCTGTACCTTCAATTACCTGAATGGTGAAAGGGATCTTCAACTGTATGAACAGCTGTGGCAGAAATCGACTTTACTGCTGATTGATGCGTTCGAGAAAATATTGATATTTAAAGAAGTACAAAGGACAAAAACCGTTAATTTACTGCAGGAAATAGGAATAGCCTTGAATTCGGCTTTCGATTTATCCCGTCCCATGAATACAATGTTCGATATAATAGGGATAAACTATTGTTATATTGCCCGGTTTGAGGGCCGTGAAGCGCCTGAGAACTGGTGCAGGCTTGTTCTGGCGTATAAGGACAGGAAAAAGGTAGAAATAAATGAATCAGAATGCCGGTACCTTTCGACGCAATTATTGCCCGAGTGGTTAATACCGGATGATTCGAGATACACATTCCTGGTTGAACCCTTGCACTACCGTACGGAAACTTTGGGATACATGGTCATGAATCTTGGGATCCGTGACGGGGGCGTATATGAAAACATAATGACTCAGATTACAAGTGCTTTGAAAAATGATTTGCAGATTAACATGCTGCGCGAGGCGGAAAAACGGTTCAGCGATATAGCATTCAGTACATCGGACTGGCTTTGGGAGGTAGATGCCCAATGCAGGTTTACATATTGTTCCGACGGAGTATTTAAGGTGCTTGGCTATACTTCGGAAGAGATGATTGGCAGATCCCTATTTGATTTTCTTCTCCACACCGAAACGGAATATCAATCAGTTGTATGTAATCAACTTATGCCCGACAAGCTCCCGATTTCGAACCTTGAAAACTGGAATTATCATAAGGACGGACATCTGGTGGGTTTGCTTATTTCCGGAACTCCTATATTAAATGAAGATGGAGCGCTATTAGGGTATAGAGGGGTATTTAAAGATATTACCGAAAATAAACAAGCTGAGGAAAGAATTAAATTTCTTGCATACTATGACATACTAACAGGTTTACCAAATCGTATTCTTTTCAATGACCGACTGGAAACCGCCATTTCTCAGGCGAGACGCGACAAGAGTATTTTGGCCTTAATGTTTCTTGATTTGGACAGGTTTAAGACGGTCAACGATACTTTGGGACATGCAGCCGGAGATGAACTGCTGAAAAAGGTTGCAGCAAGGCTTAAAAGCTGCATAAGAAGCAATGATACTCTTGCACGTCTGGGTGGGGATGAATTTACAATTCTGTTACCCCGTATAAATAGTACGGAAGAGGTTGTGGGCATTGCACATAGGGTATTAAAGGCTATGAACTCACCCTTTGATTTAAAGGAGAACCAAATTTTTATAACTACCAGTATTGGAGTTGCTGTTTATCCTAATGATGGTGCAGATTCACAGGCTATATTAAAGAATGCGGACAAAGCTATGTATCGTGCCAAGGAGCAGGGTAAGAACAGATTTATGTTCCTGGATAAAGATATCGAGATAAAAAGTATAAAAAGGATGCAGATTGAAAGCATACTTTATAATGCTCTTGAAAAAAATGAACTTATTGTATGCTATCAACCGCTAATTGACTGCAATAACGGTGAAATAACAGGAATGGAAGCTTTATTGCGGCTTAATAATTCCAAACTGGGTTTGATAACTCCTTTAGAGTTCATTCCAATTGCAGAAGATACAGGGCTGATAGACCCGATTGGTAATTGGGTGTTGAAAACAGCGTGTAAGCAAATATCTGCATGGCATAAGATAGGGTTTCCCAATCTGCATATTGCAGTCAACCTTTCAGCACGCCAGTTCCGAAACACAAAGCTGGTCGAAATTTTTGCGAATATCATTAAGAAAGCAGGGTTAAAACCGGAATTTGTCGAGCTTGAAATTACAGAAAACGCTGTTATTGATAATGAAGAAATTGCCAAGAGTACGTTATTTAAGTTCAAAGAACTTGGAGTTAAAATAGCTCTTGATGATTTTGGGACAGGATACTCTTCGCTGAGGTTCCTTAAGAGGTTCCCCATAAACACGGTCAAGATAGATAAGTCGTTCGTAGGAGATTGTACAACCGACCCTGATAGCGAAGCTATAATAAAAGCAATCACATTCATGGCAAAAAGCTTGAAACTGCAAGTTGTTGCAGAAGGAGTGGAGACAAGGGAGCAATTAAGCTTTGCCTGTTCCCTGGGCTGTGATAAAGTCCAGGGTTATCTGTTCAGCAAGCCATTAACGGCAGAGGAAATAACAAAACTCTTAAGAGAGAAAAAGCGTTTCGACTTATAGCTTGATTCTTCTAGAATAACATTTATAATTAATAGTAAAAAATAAATTGATTTAACTTATACATTTTTAAATATTTGAAAGGAAAATTGAAATGGCGGATTTTGAGAAAATTGAGTATGGAACTTATGAAGCAGCTTTGGAGAAAAGCAGGGAACTGGAAATCAACCTTGTGAAGAATCCTGAAAAATACAGGGTTCTGACAGGGGACAGGCCTACCGGACGCTTACATATAGGCCATTTGTTCGGATCGCTTCAAAACCGTGTAAACCTGCACAAGCTTGGAGTACAAACCTACATTGTGATTGCAGACTATCAGGTGCTGACGGACCGTGACACATTTGAGAATATTTCCGATAATATCAAACAGCTTACCATTGACTATATAGCTGCGGGCATAGACCCTGAAGACGGGAAAACGTTTATTTTTCCTCACAGCCATGTACCTGAGTTAAATCAGCTGCTTCTTCCCTTCCTGACACTGGTCACAAATGCGGAACTTGACAGGAATCCGACAGTAAAGGAGGAAATTCAGGCATCCGGCCAAAAAAGAATTAACGCCGGAATGTATACTTACCCGGTTCACCAGGCTGCAGACATTCTTTTTTGCAAGGGTAATGTAGTTCCTGTGGGCAAAGACCAGCTGCCGCATCTGGAATTGACACGCACTATTGCCAGACGGTTCAATGAAAAGTTTGCAAACAGGCAGCCTGTCTTTCCCGAACCACAGCCATTGCTCAGCAAAGCTCCTTTGATACTCGGGCTCGACGGCTCCCAGAAAATGAGCAAAAGCCGTAACAATGCCATAATGTTGAGTGCGACTGAAGATGAAACTGCAAGCCTTATTAAAAAAGCAAAGACGGATTCTCAGAGGACAATCACATACGACCCGGATAACAGGCCGGAGGTATCGAATTTGCTGATGCTGATATCCCTGGCAACCGGAGAAGCGCCTGAGCTTATTGCAGAAAGGATAGGGGATGGCGGAGCCGGTCAATTGAAAAGAGAATTGACCGAAGCTCTCAATGAGTACCTCCGCCCGATAAGAGCCAGAAGAAAAGAACTGGAGTCTGATATGGAATATATCAGGAAGACGCTTAGAAACGGCATTGCAGAGGCCAGAAAAGTTGCTGAAGCCACGCTGTCCGAAGTAAGAAAGGTTATGAACATGGAAATATGAAAAATAAACGAATTATGGAGGTTTGGCATGAGTCAGAGCAAAAAGGTTGTAATATGTTACTACGAACATCCGCATGTGGAGTATGAAAAGGAAATCCTTAAAGAGGCGGGCTTTACATTCGAGGAACATAAAATTGAAACAAATCAGGATATTTCCCATCTGGTTGCAGATGCGGATGCCCTGCTGGTGCAGCACAACAAGGTAGGACCCAAAGTGGTGGACAGTATGAAGAACTGCAGGATTATCGTAAGATATGGCGTAGGCTATGACAACCTTGATGTAAAATATGCTGAGAAAAAGGGGATATTATGCTGCAACGTTCCCGATTATTGCATTGATGAGGTATCAGACCACGCGATAGCACTTTTGCTTAACCTTGCCAGGGGAATTACCCGGTATGACAGGGCCAGGAGTGATGAGCATTTTAACTTTGCCGTTTCAAGACCTGTTCAGAATTTCAGGGATATGACCGTGGGCATTATCGGCTTGGGCCGGATAGGGAAAGCTGCCGCCAGAAAACTGGGAGCTCTGGGCTTTAAGCTCCTTGGAGTGGATCCGAACGTGGATGATGGGACGATGTACGCTCTGGGAGTTAAAAAGACCACCCTGGAAGAGGCTTGCCATGAGGCTGATTTTATAACACTGCACTGTATCCTGAATGAAGGGACAAGACACTTGTTCAGCAGCAAGGAATTCGGCAGCATGAAAAAAACAGCCTGCATAATAAATACTGCAAGAGGGCCGGTCATAGATGAGGCTGCTCTGATAACAGCGCTTGAAGAAAAGAAGATCGCAGGTGCCGGTCTGGATGTAACCGAAATTGAGCCGATAAGGCATGATAATAGACTTTTAAAGCTGGATAATGTAATACTGACTCCCCATGCTGCCTGGTATTCGGAGAAATCCATTATCGAACTTAAAAAGAGGGCGGCATATGAGGTTGTAAGGGTGCTTAAGGGTGAAAAGCCCTTCAATCCCGTTAATAATCCGGTTGTACAGCCATAGGTTGCAGATGCAATGATAATCAAACATGCTGGGAGGGAAACTTGATGCGTAATTACAATATAGCTGTGATACCTGGTGACGGTATAGGAGAGGAAGTAGCTCCTGAAGGCGTCAGGATATTGGATGCAGCAGCGGAAAAAGCAGGAGGCTTCAAATTAAACTACGAGTATTTTCCATGGGGATGCAATTACTACCTTGAAAATGGAAGAATGATGGCGGCGGATGGGCTGGACATTCTGAAGAAGTTCGATGCAATTTATTTTGGTGCCGTAGGCTTCCCGACAGTTCCGGATCATATCTCGCTGCGCGGTTTGAGAATACCCATATGTCAGGGCTTCGACCAATATGTATGCTACCGCCCGAGTAAGATTCTACCTGGAATTGCAAGCCCTCTGGCTGTAAAAAAAGAAGGGGATATAGATTTTGTGGTGGTAAGGGAAAATACCGAGGGCGAATACTCGGGAGCAGGCGGCAGAGCCCACAGGGGACTGCCTGAAGAGGTTGCCATAGATACGACATTGTTTACACGCAATGGTGTGGAGCGTATAATACGCTATGCTTTCAAGCTTGCGCAATCAAGGCGTAAACACCTTATAAGCGCTACAAAATCAAATGCGATGATAAACACTTTTGCCTTCTGGGACGAAATTTTCAGAGAGGTGTCAAAGGACTTTCCTGATGTGCGCACTGAAAGCGTATTGATTGATGCGCTGGCAGCACGGTTTGTGCTGCGGCCTCAGTCGCTGGATGTTGTAGTCGGTTCAAATCTCCACGGCGACGTGCTTACCGATCTGGGAGCGGCAATTTGCGGAAGTATGGGAATTGCACCAAGCGGAAATATCAACCCTGAGAGGAAATATCCTTCGATGTTTGAACCGGTGCACGGCTCCGCTCCTGATATTGTGGGTAAGGGTATAGCAAATCCCATTGCAATGATCTGGTGCGGTTCAATGATGCTTGACTTTTTGGGTGAGAAGCAGGCAGCAGGCATTATTGAGACGGCAATTGCAGAGGTTACGAGGGAGGGCCGCTTCCTGACGCCGGACCTTGGCGGCAGTGCGAAGACACAGGAGGTAACCGGAGCTATCCTCGGGAAGCTCGGAAAATTGCCTTTATAACGGTGGAATTAAGCCGAGTAAATTTTAAATTTTATTAATTTGGGCCGATTCCGGGCGGGCGTACAGAGTCGTCCGCCCCTACGTTACCGTCATCAATCTCCTTTTTATCATGATTTTCAATTTCCGCCAAAGCTGAGTTGAATTCTTCCAGCACGACCGAATACACACCAAGCAACAATACGAGGAAAAGTATCGCAAGTAAAGAGATTACATACCCAAGCCCCAATTCCATCAAATCAACCCTTAAATGCAGATCCTTTACTACTATATTCACCCGCATGTTAAAACTTTACGCCACAAAGAATAAAACTTCATTATGAAATGCAGATATTGCGCACGTATTTTTTGAGTGCTATAATTTTAGATGATTTATGGCATATTTTCGCTACAGGGTTACATAAAAGAGGTAGATGCAAATGAGAAATGAAGTTCTTACACACCCTATACATATTGAAATTCAAAAATTCCTGGACAGTTTTGATCTGGGGGTAAAAATAATTGAGTTCAAGGTAAGCACCAAGACAAGCGAGCTTGCTGCCTCCGCACTTGGAGTCGAAGTCGGACAGATTGCAAAGTCCATGCTGCTTATGGCAGACGAGCAGCCTGTGTTGTTTGTGACCTGTGGTGATGTTAAAATCAATACGAACAGGATAAGGAAACTGGTCGGTGCCAGAAAAATTAAATTTGCCGATGCTGAAACTGTTGAAAGAGTTACGGGATATCCTGTCGGAGGAGTATCGCCTTTCAAGCCGGCCGGAAACGTAAAGATACTTCTTGATAAAACGATGGACAGGTATGAGGTTGTATATGCTGCTGCGGGCACTGCTTTTTCGGCTGTACCTGTAACCTTGGGGCAGCTTGAGGAAATCACCGGAGGTGAAATTGTAGATACGGAAACGGGAGAATGAGGTTCAAACGAATATATGGTACCCGTAAGGATAAAATATTAAGATATACTTTAGGTTGAAATCAGTGTCAAAGGGAGTGAATTGTTTCATGTCGGATTGTCCGGAAAAGAAAAAATATACTTTTAAAAAATTTATTTCCATAATTCTATGCCTGTCTTTTGTGGCTTCATTTGCAGCAGGCTGTTCAAAAAGCAAGACTGCGAATACCAACGGCCTTGGCAATATTGTCACCGGTGGGGGCTTTGCCTCCATAATGGACGACATTATTTATTACAGCAACTGGAATGACGGGCAGAAGCTTTATAAAATGAAGCAGAATGGAAAAGGAAAAACAAAACTGAGTGATGATTCAGTGCTTTTCATTAATGCCAAAGGCGGCTGGATTTATTATTCCAATACCAGTGATGCCAACAAGCTGTATAAGGTACAGTCAAACGGTCAGAACAGGACCAAACTTACTGATGACGGTGTAAATAACGTTAACGTGACAGGGGATTGGATTTATTACTGCGGCACTACCGAAAGTAATCACATTTACAAGATAAAAACCGACGGAAGCGGCAGGAGAAAGCTGAATGATGATGATTCAGGAAGCCTTGTCATAGGAGGGGATTGGATATATTACTCCAGCTTTGCAGATGGTTTGAAACTGTATAAAGTAAAGACCGACGGAAGCGGCAGGACGAAGTTTTCTGATGATACCGGGATGTACCTGAACCTCTCCGAGGACTGGATATACTACTGCAACATTGAAGACAGTTCAAGAATATACAGGATAAAGACCGATGGCTCGAACAAGACGAAGCTTTCCGACGTCCCAAGCGCATATCCCAATATAGACGGAAGAATGATCTATTTCGTTAACGCGGCTCAAAACATGGTGCTCTATAAGATGGATATCAACGGGGGAAATATGACCAATCTCGGTAAGGATACCATTAACAAGGGCATAAATATTGCAGGCGACTGGATTTTCTATGATAAAACGGAGAATAACGCACCAAAGCTTTACAGGGTAATGAAGGATGGGAGCAAATCACAGGCGGTAGAATAACTGTTTTGAAGGTGGGTGAATCCATGCAGGGCCTGAAAAGCATTATTTATGAGGATTCAATAATAAAATTCAGCCTTGTCAGACGTAAGCGCAGGACAGTGGGGATCAGCATCAGTCCCGATATGGCAGTTTCGGTTGCTGCTCCTTGCTGGGTAAGTGAGAAGCAGATAAATGACATCCTCGGGAAAAAAGCCCCGTGGATTGTAAAAAAGCTCAGAGAGCTTGAAGCTTCAAATTCAATGAACGCTCAAAGGAAAGTTGTACATGGCGCCAAACTCTCATACCTTGGAAAATTGTACCAAGTGAGTGTAATCGAAACCGCGGCTTTAAAAACAGCACCTGCAGTACTTGAAAATGATAGTATGATTGTGTACGTGTCTTCGCATTTGTCTCAAG
>CALMWN010000477.1 GCA_937873555.1 uncultured Clostridia bacterium | reverse complement strand
GATAGGTCAATCTATGTATGAAACAAGCACTGTAAAGTATTTTTACCACTTTGTCATTTGTGTGATTTCTAGGTTTTTTAGTGAAAAAGCTGCCAATCAATGTCCGGCAGCTTTTAAAACTTTAGAAGGATCAGATTTGGCGCTTTCATGAAAATCAGGGACGCTTCTCAAAAAGTGAACAAAACATAAATGTTTTGCAGTGGTAAAAAAGTTTGGAAAGTCTTTGGTAAAGCATATTATAGAGTCTAATCAAAGCCTGGGAGTTGTTAATTAATTAAGAACTGTCCCGGTATTATTATTATTATTATTTAATTTATTAAGACCAGAGATAGGCTCATCGAGATTCTCGATATTGGTGGGATATTAAATACATTTGCAAGAGAATTAAGCCTTGGACAGAGGATGCGCGCAGACCTCGCAATGCTGCTGCTGCATAATCCCGAACTTATTCTATTGGATGAACCTACGCTTGGACTTGATGTGCTTGCAAAACGTCAGATGATAAGCTTCCTGAAAGAACTGAACCGGGAACAACAAACTACTATTATAGTCACAAGCCATGATATGGACGATCTTGAGGAAATGGCTGAACGCATACTCTTGATATCCGACGGGAAGGTTTCTTTTGACGGTAGTTTTGAACAATTGAGGAAAACAGTTGGAAGCTTGTGTCATATTTCTCTTGCCATGCATGCTGGTTATGTGCCGGGTTTGACTTGTGGAAACCTGATTTCAGAAAGTGATGGTATATTTGAATATGAGGTGGATACAAACAAGACACCGATAAAATCTGTATTATCGGAGATATCAGAATTGGAAGGTATTTCTGATATTGAGTTGAAAAAGGTTCCTATTGAGCAGGTGATAGCCGAGATATACAGTAAGTGGAAAGAGTAATGTGATAAAATTATTATTGCAGCATTTGAATCTCAGGTAAGCAGTGTTCCTGAAACATTGGAAGGTAAAATTGCTCATGATGCGCATATGGTTGAGGGTGGGAAAACCTTTCTGGTAGTGAAGTCTCTGGTTACAGGCACAGCCAGGGGGCAATCCTTGGAGGAAACCTTAGATTACATGAATAGGAATATTCTCAACAAGGGTCAATGTTGTCTGCCGGAAGCAGTCCAAATGTATGCAGAAAAGCAGGCATATTTGAAGGATTTCATGGAATCTGTTCTTAAAGAACTGAAATAGCATAATTTATGGGGTGAAATAAATACAAATTGATTTAGGGAATTATTACAAAATGACGGAAACGATATCCTTGAGATATAAATGGGGGGCACTTTCTCAAATACATATAGACAAAAATGTAAATCCGATATATAGTATTACTAAAAAGGAACACTTTACTTTCGCTATTTGCTTGCAAAGCCTGAGTATCAGAAAAAGAATATAGGTAAATAAGTTCTGTCTGTAAATATAACTTCAAATCAATAAGGAGTGATACTTTTATGGATATAGTTGAGTTGCTGACACAATTTAACCTTACAAGGCAGGAGGCTTCTATATATTTGACGTTACTTTCAGAGGGTGACTTGAATGGGTATGAAGTTGCAAAAATTACCGGCATTTCACGCTCCAACACATATACATCCCTTGCTGCCCTGGTTGAAAAGGGAGGTGCGTTTGTTATCGAAGGTTCTACTATCCGATATACACCGGTTCCTATTGAGGAGTTCTGCGGCAATAAAGTCAGAAAGCTTCAGGAGACAAAGCAGGACCTGATAAAGAGCATTCCACAGAAAAGAGACGAGGTTGAAGGATACATCACTATTAAAGGGAAGAGCCATATTCTGAATAAGATGAGGAACATGATATCGGAGGCAAAAGAAAGGGTGTACCTTTCGGTATCGGAGCAAATACTGGAGTGTATTCTATCTGAAATAAAGAATTCAATAGATAGAGGAATAAAGATGGTTTTAATAACCAACATACCATTTTGTCTGGAAGGGGCTACAGTCTATTTTGCGGAAAAATCACAGCAACAGATAAGGCTTATTGCAGACTCAACCAATGTTCTCACCGGGGATATTGATGATGGCGAATACTCAACCTGTCTGTATTCCAAAAAGAAAAATCTGATTGATTTATTGAAAGACTCTCTGAAAAATGAAATTAAACTGATAGAAATGATGAAAGGAAACGGCAACGCATGAAAAAGACTTTTGTCAGTTTTGAACAATTAAAGAAAATAGTAAAGAAATATCCCACACCATTTCATTTGTATGACGAAAAGGGAATCCGTGAAAATGCCCGCAGGTTAAGGGGAGCATTTGCATGGAACAAGGGGTTTAAAGAATACTTCGCAGTAAAGGCCACACCTAATCCTTCAATACTTCAAATTCTGAAAGAAGAAGGCTGTGGTGTAGATTGTTCATCGTATACAGAACTTATAATGGCTGAGGCATTGGGCTTTAAAGGTGATGAAATTATGTTTTCATCAAACGTCACACCAAAAGAGGACTTTATACTTGCTCGAAACTTAAACTCCATCATTAATCTTGATGACATTACACATATTGATTTTTTAGAAAAAACAGCAGGTATTCCTGAAACAATCAGCTGCCGTTTTAATCCTGGAGGAGCTTTTGTAATAGATAACGCCATTATGGATACTCCACAGGAAGCAAAATATGGTTTTACCCGTGAACAGTTGACAGAAGGCTTCAAGATACTTATTAATAAAGGGGTAAAGCACTTTGGTCTGCACGCATTTTTAGCAAGCAACACTGTAGCAAATGAATACTATCCTGTTCTTGCAGGAATACTCTTTAAAACAGCCGTGGAACTGAACCGGGAAACAGGCGCGGATATTGCATTTATAAACCTTTCAGGTGGTATTGGTATTCCATATCATCCCGGGCAGCAGTCAGCAGATATTTATGGGGTGGGACAAGGAGTCAAAAAGGCATTTGAAGAAATTCTGGTACCTGCCGGAATGGGTGATGTTGCAATATATACCGAACTGGGAAGGTTTATGCTTGGACCCTATGGTTGTCTTGTTTCAAAAGCAATACACGAAAAACATATATACAAGGAATATATCGGACTTGATGCATGTGCGGCAAACTTGATGCGCCCGGCAATGTATGGAGCATATCATCACATTACTGTAATGGGTAAGGAGAATGAGCCCTGTGATCATAAGTATGACATAACAGGAGGTTTGTGTGAGAACAACGATAAGTTTGCAATAGACCGGATGCTTCCCAAAATTGATATCGGAGATTTGATTGTTCTGCACGACACAGGAGCTCATGGGTTTGCGATGGGCTACAACTACAATGGCAAGCTGCGTTCTGCTGAAATTTTGCTGAAAGAAGATGGTGAAACTGAACTTATTCGCCGTGCCGAAACTCCGGTTGACTATTTTGCGACTTTGAATTTTTCCGGACAATTTAAAGAAGTGTTTAAATTTTAAAACATGGAGGATGAACATGCATGGATTACATATTAACAAATATATCCGAAAGGTTGGGTGGAAGCAATTTTGGTAAGAATATTCAGTCATATAAATTCGCGATAATCAAAGAGTTAAAAGCAAGAGCCAGAAAGCTTAATCCGGATATTCTCCTGATTGACATGGGGGTTGGTGAGCCGGATATGCCTGCAGGTCCTGAAATAGTTGATGTGCTGTATGGAGAAGCTGGAAAAGCTGAAAACCGGTTTTATTCAGATAATGGGATACAGGAGTTTTATGAGGCTGCCACCGGATATTTGCAAAAGGTTTATGGTGTCAATCATATCGACCCGGCAAAAAATATCCTGCATGGAATAGGCTCAAAGCCAATTCTGGCAATGCTTCCCGCTTGTTTCATAAATCCTGGAGACATCACTCTGGCAACTGTTCCCGGGTATCCGGTTATTTCTACGTGGACAAAATACCTTGGTGGTGAGGTTTATAATCTTCCATTACAGAAAGAGAATAATTTTTACCCTGATCTATCTTCAATTCCCGGGAGCATCCTCGAAAAAGCAAAGCTGTTATACATCAATTATCCCAATAATCCTACCGGGCAAGTGGCTACAAAAGAGTTTTACAGACAGGTAATTGATTTTGCCTATAAACACCAAATAGTTGTTGTCTCGGATGCAGCTTATGCAGCTTTGACATACGATGGCGAAAAACCCTTAAGTTTCTTATCAGTGGATGGAGCAATGGATGTTGGCGTAGAGATTCATTCTCTTTCCAAAGCATTTAATATGACCGGATGGAGAATGGCTTTTTTGGCCGGTAACAGTAAGGCTGTCAGTGCGTATGGCTGTGTAAAGGATAATACCGATTCCGGGCAGTTCAGAGCAATACAAAAGGCAGGAATTCATGCTATGAATCATCCTGAAATAACGGAAGAAATCTGCCGTAAGTATTCAAGACGGTTTGACTTGCTGGTAAATGCCCTGAATGAATCAGGCTTTGATGCAAGGAAACCGAAAGGGTCATTTTATTGTTACGTTAAATGTCCAAAAGGAGCAGGTAGTGATGTTGTATTCACAAGTGCTGAAGAGGTTGCAGGATATTTTATTGAAAAGGCGTTGATATCGGTAGTTCCATGGGATGATGCAGGGGCTTATCTGAGGTTTTCGGTGACATTTGAAGCTGCAACCGTAAAGGAAGAGATGGATATTATAAACGAGATGAAGAATAGATTGAGTGATTTGAATCTGGTTTTTTGAAATGAATCGGGGTCAGGAACGCAATGTTGCGGCTCTATATGCTTCAGATTTAATGGCATGGAACTCGAAGGTATGGAGGAGGTTGAACTGTGACAATCAAAAATTTGTATGTATCTGATTTGGATGGGACGCTGCTAAACAGTGATAAGGAGATAAGTCAATACACAAAAGATACTTTGAATGCACTCATATCAAATGGAATGCATTTTTCTGTTGCAACTGCGAGGACAGCAGCATCAGCGGTCAAAATATTGTCAGGAGTAAATATAAATGTGCCTGTTGTACTGATGAATGGGGTTGTGATATATGATATTCAAAAGGAAGAATACATAAAAACTGAAATCATATCAGAGCATACGGCTAATGCTATTATTAACGTTTTAAAAGAACACAATATTACCGGATTTATGTATGCTGTTTTTGACAATAAGCTGGTTACATATTATGAGAGCCTTAATACAATAGCTTTGCAGGATTTTCATAATGAGCGGGTAATGAAATACTATAAATCCTTTGAGAAGACTGATTGCTTTTTAAATATTACAACGAATAACAAAATCATATACTTTACCTTGATTGATGAGCAAAAACCCTTATCTACTATTTTTAATGCTTTAAAAAAGCTACCGGACATTGATATGGTGCTTTACAAGGATATTTATGCCGAAGATCTATGGTACCTGGAGGTATATGGTAAAAATGCTTCGAAGTACAATGCAGTAAAATTTATCCGTGATTATTGCAGCTTTGACAGGATCATAGGGTTTGGTGACAACCTAAACGATATACCGCTCTTTGAAGCATGTGACGAGTGCTATGCCGTATCAAATGCAGTTGAACAATTGAAGGAAAAGGCCACTGGCATTATTGGTACTAATGATTCAGACGGTGTCGCAAGGTTTATTGCCGGAAGAGAAGAGATATTATGAGGAGGCTATTATAAATGTTTAAAGCGGTTTTTCTTGATTTCTACGGCACACTTGTACATGAAGATGATGAAATTAATTGCTTGTGTAAAACAAAAGTATTGCCCTCAAGTGAGCTTTAAGGTATAAAATATATATACAATTAAAATACATAGCTGCATGCAGGAGTAATGGAGTTATTGTATTGTTTTAGCTGTATCATACATATGAGCATCAACACGTATACCCGCTATGCAGAAATCAGGAAGGGTTTGGTCGAAAAAATTATTATTAAATACTGGAGGAATGAACATGAAATACAGAAAATTTGGCAAACTGGATTTTGAAGTGTCTGCACTGGGTTTTGGAACAATGCGTCTTCCTACCGATGGAAGCGTTGCAAGTGGCGACAGGCTCAGCAACAATATTGTTGAGTCTGAAGCCATAAGAATGATCCGATATGCTATAGACCAGGGAGTCAATTACATCGATACGGCCTATGGCTATCATAAAGGGTATAGTGAAATCATAACCGGTAAAGCATTGAAGGATGGATACAGAAATAAGGTAATGCTGGCTACAAAATCACCAATCTGGTTGATAAAAGAGGCGGAGGATTTTGACAGGCTGCTTGATGAACAGCTTAAAAAGCTACAAACGGATCGTATTGATTTCTACCTGCTTCATGCCCTTTCAAAAGACAGGTGGAGAAATGTTGTTCTCAAGCTGGATATTATGAAGCGTGCAGAGGCTGCAAAGCAGGCAGGGAAAATCAAGTATCTTGGTTTTTCGTTCCATGATGAAGGTGATGCATTCATTGAAATAGTAGACGGATATGATAAATGGGATTTTTGTCAGATACAGTACAACTATATGGATATAGAAAATCAGGCAGGTACTAAAGGCTTGAAGTATGCAGCATCAAAAGGACTTGGAGTTGTTATCATGGAGCCGCTGCTGGGTGGAAGATTGGCAAATCCGCCGAAGGATATCCAGGCAATTCTTGATGAAAACGGTGCAAAGCGATCTCCTTCATACTGGGCTCTTCAGTGGTTATGGAATCAGCCGGAGGTCAGCGTGGTATTAAGCGGTATGAGCAACATGCAGCAGGTGGAGGAAAATATAGCTTCTGCCGGCAATTCGGGTGTAGGGCTTTTTGGACCGGAGGATTTGAGCATTATTGAACGTGTACAGCGGAAATATAATGAAAGAGCAGTCATACCGTGCACTGCATGCAGCTACTGTATGCCATGCCCGAACAATGTAAACATACCGAGGAACTTTGAATTGTATAACGGAAGTGTGGTTTATGAAGATGTGTCGGGTTCACAGACGACATACAATAACTTCTTCAATGAGGCCAACCGTGCCAGTGCATGTGTCCAGTGCAGAATATGTGAAGAAAAGTGTCCTCAGAGGATTCCTATAAGTGAATGGATGCCAAAAGTACACAATGCACTGAAATAAGCAGGCGAACATACTGATTACCGGATACTGATTACATTTTGCATAATTTATTTCTAGAAATAAATTATGCTTTCGGCGAGTTTTGTTGGATATGTTTTTACCATTTTCTGTGTTATAATAATTAATATTACAGAGACAACGAACATTTTTAAGTTCGTTATCTATACAAACAAAATGTTAATAGGAGGAATAATTATGAAATTTACTATTGCCCACAGTAATATCAACGTCATGGATATCGATAAAAGTATAAAGTTTTATCAAGAAGCTCTTGGGCTTACGGAAGTTAAAAGAGGCGGAGCGCAGGACGGAAGTTTTATTATTGTGTTCATGGGAGATGGGACAACATCTCATAAACTGGAGTTAACCTGGCTGCGGGATAAAAAGGAACCGTATGACCTTGGAGACAATGAATCGCATATTTGTTTTGTAGCGGAAGATTATGAAGCTGCTCATGAGCTACATAAAAAAATGGGATGCATCTGTTATGAAAATACTAAAATGGGCCTATATTTTATAGAAGACCCGGATGGATACTGGATGGAAATTGTACCTAGAAGATAGAATACCATGGGTAATAAGGTGGGGCATTGGCTCAGTTGGGAGAGCATCGCGTTCGCAACGCGGGGGTCAGGGGTTCAAGTCCCCTATGCTCCACCATTTTCAGCACGAATTTGCCGAAAATCTAAAACATCATTTCTCCTATGTCTTTATCCAATAGGATGCATATTTCATAAATCATATAAGTCTTTGGTATTATAATCTAAGGTTCTTTTTTTGATGTAAAATATTTTTAAAGCCATAAAAGGTGACTGAGATGAGAGCTTTTATCGGTATTGATTTTGAAACGGAATTTAAAAATAAAATGGATGAACTTCAGCAAAGACTCAGAAAGTATGCAATTCATGGGAGATGGAAACATTTTGATAATTTTCATCTTACTCTGAAATTTCTTGAGGATATAAATTTTACACAGCAACGACAGATAGATAGCTCGATGGAGAAATTATGTGCCTCAGTAAAGCCTTTCAGGCTTACGATAACAGAGATGGGAATCTTTGATGGGAGAGATTCCATTCGCGTTCTATGGCTCGGACTTGCGGGTGATACACAAGAATTGGATTTATTGCATGAAGGAATTGATAACACATTTGCTTTGCTTGGATTTCCGCCGGAAAAAAGAAATTACAAACCGCATATTACCATAGGACAGGATATTGCTTTCGAATGTGGCTTTGATCAGATCAGGGATATAATAGGTGAACTGCAGTTTGGCCCGATAAGTGTGAACAGTCTGTTTCTGTTCAGGAGCGAGCAGGTTGAGAATAGGCGTATCTACTCTAAAGTGTCGAGATATGATTTTAAAAAATCAGGGGACGTTTCTTGATTAATTAACCTATACCTGCCTGTTAAAGTTTTACATACATTGACAATGATTGGAATTATCCATATAATGAGATTAATGCAGCGAACTGCAATTATTAATGCGAAAGGAGTTGTTTTTAATGTCTGATAAAAATGTTGAGGTGTTTTTTGACTAATTGAATATTGGCACAGGTACACAAGAATACCGTTAGCGGTTATGGGACACACCTTTCTGAACAGGTAGTATTCCTTTTATGTTAAGAAAGTCCCATTATGAAAAAGGTTTTGTCTGTGTTACCTATGCAGCTTCTTTCGAGCAACCAGTCCGGGATCGTATATAAAGCAAATTTTGACACGCATTGGTAGCGTGTTTTTTTATTGCAGTTTAAACCCGCAGGTGGCCGTTATCTGCGGGTTTTTTATATACTTTTTCTGGTTGCGGAATGTAATAAATTAAAATATGGGGAGAGTGATGATTATGATAAAAAAGAAAAGCACTTTTAATTATATAAAGGGAATCCGTGAGGATGACAGCCGGGGAAGACATACCACCACCAATAGGGAACTTCTGCTTTTACCGGGAGGATGTAGAGGATGAATACAAATTTTGAAATCAAAAAATCAACACATGTAGAAATCAATGAGGTCTTAGAATCTCATTTGAATTCACTGGCATTTCCGATGGACTCTTTTCTAGAGGATATGCTAACAGCTTCGGAGATCTTTTCAATTGTAATAAATAATGCAATTATAGGGTATGCAGCAAAGGAGATCATCTGTGCTTTTTCCATATTATTTTAAAAGAATTTAAAAGTGCTCCAGCAATATTTGAGGAATTCTGTAAAAGCTACGAGATTCGCCATGTTCAAGTGATGACACAAGATGCTCTCCTGGTGGCGTTAATATCAGAATGGGAATATAAAAAAACCAAGGGTGCATGCCGGTTCATTGATGGAGAAAGGCTTGAAAAGCCCCCTGAAAAGGTTGTAGGTACATTGTTCCGAAAGGCATTAATCACTGATACAAAGTTAATTGAGGAAAAAACTGAAGGATTCTTTAATGCCGATAATCCTGAAAAAAAGTTAACCAAAAGCATTGAAAATGGCAGCATTTTTGTTTTACTGGACGGGGATGAATTGCTTGGATGTGGGGTTGCGGAAAAGGGAGTTTATTTTATAGAGTGCGTATCCATTGGAATGGTTACAGTTCGAGAAAAACGAAGGATGGGTGTAGGACAGACAATACTTTGGCATTTGAAAGAATGGGCTTATGAAAATGAGTTAAAACCAATTGCCGGGTGCTGGTATTATAATTTGCTATCTCGCAAAACTCTTGAAAAGGCGGGTATGATAACAACTTCAAGAGGCTTTGATGCTGAACTTATCGAAAAAGAAAATATTCCACTAAGAACGGGTAATCCCCCCGGTGAATTGGTATAAGATTTTATAAGGAAACTTGATTGAGAGGAGAATGTAAAGTTGAATTTTGAAAGTATAAATCACAACCATATAGAATATGCTGCTAAGCTTGCTTTAGCTGAATATTATGAAGAGCGCAATGCAGTACCCATACTTCCGGAAGCGGATTACTTCAGCCTTTTTTGCAAAATGATAACAGAGTTGGCAGACCACAATTTGGGAGTCGTTGCTATAGAAAACGGAGATTTAGCTGGTTTTTTAACATGTTTAAAACCTTGGAATAATCATTTTGGAACTACCATGGGCACTTTTTCAACTGTTCATCGCTTTATTTATGAATATAACAAAACCAGTTGTTTCCAACTGGCAATCATCATTTAGATAGTAGCAAAGCTACACTTATGTGCAATTCACATTTATAACTGTCTCTTATACACATCTGACGCTGCCGACGAAGAGG
>CALMWN010000476.1 GCA_937873555.1 uncultured Clostridia bacterium | reverse complement strand
ACACTATCCTCTTCGTCGGCAGCGTCAGATGTGTATAAGAGACAGGCGCAAGTATAAGGTCAAACAGGACATTAACCATTTTGAACATCCCGTTCAATGCACTTTTCAATGTACTGACAATAATACCCTGCGCTATCTCGGTGCCGTTATAGATTTCCCTGTACATTGTGCTTTTTATCTCTTCAGACCAGTTACTGGATTTTATTAACGATACTATGTTGTTCAGAATATTCTGATACCCGGTAGTTATATCAGGCAGGGTATTTATAAGCTCTTTCGTATTAGTTATGGTTTCAGGTATGATAAATATGATAACTGCTGCTATAAAGAAAGAAAATAAAAGATAAAGAAGAAGTATGCCGTACATTCGCGGAATCTTCCTGTTTTCAAGCCTGACCACCAAAGGGCGCAGCAAATAGGCAATTATCAGTGCCGTTATGAATGGGCGGATGATTTTACCCAGTTTGATCCTGAAATAATAAAAAAACCATATAATCAGCCCCATAATAATTATAGACGACAAGTAAACGAGCCATTTCCTTTTAAAATTCACCCAATGTCACCCTGTATAAATAATTAAAGACTGGAATAGTCCAGTCTTTAGAGGATTTGAGACGCATAGACGAATTTCAGTTTATCTGAATAAGTCAACAACGTCACTAATAATATTCCCTGACTTTCTTAAAATATTCCTGCTGCTCCTCACTATTCTTTTTTTATTTCTCATATTTTCATGCTCAGAGTTCATCATTATACTGACGGAAGCACCTATTATGCTGCCTATCAGCAAGCCCTTCCTAAATCCGTTATTCATAGTATCACCCCTCTTTCATAAATATTTCTTGTTATCCGATAACCTTCTCTTCAGTCCTCCACCGTTATGCACCATCTCGTCTATTGCTTCCTTATCCACAAGAATGTTCTCCTCCGAAAATTCCACTTTTCCGAACAGAGGCAGCATATTTCTTCCCTGGACCAAATCATGGAAGAGTCCGTCTGAAACCTCTACTCCTTCCACAATTCCCGTTTTGCTGTCAAACAGTACATCTTTCACTGTACCAAGGTCATTTCCCGATTTTGAATATATCCTTAAACCAATTATCCTGCCATAGCCGTGAAAGCCTTCTGCTTTGTCCAGTTCGTTAAGATTCCTGGCACAGGAGCAGTTATTAACTACAATGGCATCCTTTCCCACATTCAAAACATCCCTCAACAGTATTATCTTTTTTCTAAGCTGACATCCGCTCCGTTCCAGTAGAAAGGCTTTTACCTCCCTGGTACCCGGATAAAATACAACATCCTTGACGCAACCGATTTTTTTGCCATTATCAATGCAGATCACAGGCAGCCCCAAAACCTCGCTGTATTTTTCCAACATCATCTCTCCCCACAAGGACGATTGATAATCAAGTGTCTTCCGGACGTTTTCTTTTGTAGTCATGCTTGGACAAATTTCCTAAAATAAATGATTTAACAAAGTACTACTAATCTATTATTACATTGTTGACTTTAAAAAATTCATTCCGAAGCATTTGACTAAAGTTACAAATTCATATAAAATTTACATTGAAAACCCCGGCTGACTGACTATTGCTGCGGTATTCATTCATATAACAAAGGAGCTGAACCGATGAAAAATAAGATACAGGAACTGGGGATACGCCTGCCGGAGGTTTTACTGCCAAAAAAGGAAACAGATCTTACAAAATGGGCGGTCGTTGCCTGCGACCAATACACCTCCCAGCCGGAATACTGGAGAAATGTTCAGAATCTGGTCGGAGCCAGTCCGTCAACCTTACATATGATATTTCCGGAGGTCTACCTGGAAGATTCCGATAAAGAAGAAAGAATGAAAAAAATCAACGAAACTATGAAAACCTACATCAAAGACGGCATACTTTCCCCACAAAAACAGTGCTTTGTTTATGTCGATAGAAAAACCAGTCACACAGCTTCAAGAAAGGGGCTTGTAATGGCTGTCGACCTGGAAAAATACGATTACAGCAAAGGTTCAAATGCCTTGATAAGAGCTACTGAAGGCACTGTAATCGATAGGCTGCCACCCCGTATCAGAATTAGAGAGAACGCCTCTATAGAGCTCCCACATATAATGCTGCTTGTTGATGATCCTGAAAAGACCGTAATAGAGCCTTTGGCCGGAATGACAAATTCCCTGGAAAAGCTGTACGATTTCGAGCTTATGATGGATGGCGGCCATGTAACCGGTTATAAAATCGAAGACGAGCAAACTATTTCCGGTATTGCGGAGGCCATAGGGAAACTTGCGGATCCTGAGGTATTCAGCAGAAAATATGGTGTTGGTTCTGATAAAAGTGTTCTTCTGTTTGCAGTTGGCGACGGCAACCATTCTCTTGCTTCCGCAAAAGCCTACTGGGAAAGCTTGAAGCCAAGCCTTCCTGACAGCCTTTTAAACGATCACCCGGCCAGGTTCGCACTTGTCGAGGTGGTAAATGTCCATGATGACGGCCTGGTATTTGAACCTATTCACAGAGTGGTCTTTAACATAAATACCGATCATTTGCTGGAAAGCATGATCGAGTATTACAAAAACGCCGGGAGTAATGCCAGGTATGAACTGTTGAATCCAAGTGAGCCTTTTAGCAGGGCAGCTGATAAATTCAAGGCCGATCCCGGCTGTCATGTCATACCCTTCAGCTCAAAGGATAAAAACGGTGTGATCATTGTGGACAACCCGAAGTACAACCTTGAGGTCGGAACCCTGCAGTCCTTTCTAGATGATTATGCCGGGAATGACAGCAGCATAAAAATCGACTATATTCATGGGGATGACGTAATTGAAGAACTGTGTGCAAAGCAAGGCAATATGGGCTTTTATCTTTCGGCGATGGACAAGCATGACCTTTTTAAAACAGTAATACTTGACGGGGTACTTCCGCGTAAAACCTTTTCAATGGGCGAAGCGGAAGAAAAGAGGTTTTATCTTGAATGCAGAAAAATAGTATAATAATGTGTTAAATTTTATAAGGGAGTAATATGGCTTGCATATTACTCCCTTGCTTTTTCCAGATTGTTTTTGTACCTCTCCGATATCAGCGCCTGAAGATTGTCGAAAGAGCAGCTTTCACCCGTTGTTGCCATGTAGTATCCCCCAAAGAACCTTGAATCGGCATTGGCAACAAGATAATATTTCATAATCTTCCTATTGAATTTTTCAGCCGTTTCCACATCTCCAGCCATCAAAAATACCCTCCTGAGCAGTGCGTAAACTGATATTGACTCATTATTGTTTGCTTTGCTTCCAGTTAAGATTTCATAATCGTTTACTATATAACCATACAGTCCGTAATAGTCTTTTATCCATTTTAAAGTATTTGACGGTTTTATCCCGGCTCTTAAAAGGTTTTCAAGAATCACTGCCTGTTCTGCCATATTGACCGTATTATCACTTTCATAAATCTTCTTCAAAACATTATACCTTTTATGAAAGAAAACCCCCTGTTCACCTGCCAGACCCCCGTTCAATATCACACAGGAGGTGGTGTAGATATTTCTCCATTTATTGTCATATGCAGCAAGCCTGTTCATGGCATCAAGATCAATATACGCCAGAGTAAGAACATCCGCAGCCTGCATTTTCTTACAGTCATAGTAATCTACAAGCATTGAATCCCTTGTGTTATACTTCCTGATACCGTCTGCGATTTTCAAGGCTTTATTAAGGTACTTTTTTTCCCCCCACTTTTCATACGCCGATATAAGTGCGCCACAAATCCTCAAATCATCCACAACAGCGTTTGACGCCGATAAATGTTTGTTATTTTCATCCACCTTCCAGATCACCAGGCTGTTTCCCGTGATAAAAACCTCTTCAAGAAAAAGATACTGCTTCTCGAACAGGCTCCGGCTTTCAACCTCAAGAGCATAATGCATCATCAAACCCAGGGATTCCGACAGTATGTCTTTCCCTCCCGGTAAATCGCCGACCGCCGGCTTGCCGGAATAATTCGTGATAATGCCCTGGTTTTTTGCTGTCAGGTTTCTGGATATAAATCCGTATAAATTTTTCTCTTCCTCACTTAAGAAACCGATTTCAGGCTTTATTCCGGTATATTTATAGCCTGCACAGCTCAATACAACGGCTATTGCAGCGAAAAGGAAAATCAGTACGAGGATTTTAATTCTTATCATTTTTGCTTCCAATATCCCATTTACATATTTCCAGCCATAATATACACTTATATTAGTTAAACTTTGTCAATTTATACATCCACATTATGCCACAAAAGTATAAAAGCCTGCGTACGCAGGCTTTTATACTTTTTTTATCATTAAAATCTCATTTTTGAAACCTTGAGAACACCATCTATGTTTTTCAGCTGTTCAAGTACTTCACTGCTGACGTCTCCATCAACACTTACAAAAGATACGGCTTTTTCACCCTTTCTATTTCTGCTCCACTGCATGGCAGCTATGTTTATGTCGCTTGCTCCCAGAATTGTACCGATACGTCCTATTATACCCGGTTTGTCAATATTCTGTATCGCTATGACATACGGGGTGGGTTCGAAATCCAGCTTGTATCCGAAGAAATCAACTATCCTCAACTCTTCCTTTGCAAAAATTGTTCCTGATACACTGAGTTGTTTGGTTTTTGTAAAGAACTTGACAGTTATAAGATTCGTATACTTGTCAAGGTGGCTGCTCTTGCTTTCAACCATTTCTATCCCCATGTTTTTGAGGGCCAACTCTGCATTCACATAATTTACCTTCTCTTTTATTACCGGATCCAGGAAGCCCTTCAAGACCGACAGCGATATCACCTTTGTCTCCTTATCGGCGAGGTCACCGCTGTATACTATCTCAATCTTCTGCACCCTGTCGCTCTCAGCCTGGTAGTATATCTTTCCCAGCATTTCAGCCAGGTCAAGGTAAGGCTTCAATTCTGAAAGGTTTTTGGTCTTTAATGAAGGCATGTTCACTGCAGGAACCATTTCACCCTTCAATGCCTCTCCAACCAGTTTGGTAATTTCCGTCCCAACATTATAAGTTGCCTCCTCGGTTGATGCTCCAAGATGAGGAGTGTATATTACATTGTCCAGCTCGAGGAGAGGATTGGTATAGTCCTGTTCCTCAGGCTTTTTATTGAAGTTTGGTTCAACCTCCAGTACATCGAGAGCGGCACCTGCTACCCATCCTTCCCTCAACGCATTGTACAGGGCTTTTTCATTTATCAGGCCGCCTCTTGCACAGTTTACGATCCTTACACCCTTCTTGCAGAGCTTAAGCTGCTCCTCGCCGATTATTCCGCCTCCGGCTATCTTCGGCGTATGCAGGGTGATAAGGTCTGACTGCCTTAGCAGGTCTTCAAGAGTTTCGCATCTTTCAACCCCCATCATGTCGAATTTCTCATCGGCAATATATGGATCAAAGGCAACAACCTTCATATTACAGCCCTTCAGCTTAGATGCGACAATGCCTCCAATTCTTCCAAAGCCTATTATACCTGCTGTCCTGCCGTCAAGTTCGTTACCGGAAAACTTGCTTCTCCTGAAATCTTTCCTTTTTGCAGCCAGATGTGCCTGCGGTATATTCCTGAATATGCTGAAAGCCATACCGATCGCCAGCTCAGCCGCAGCCATTATGTTACTCTCAGGTGTATTCACAACCATAATACCCTTTTTGGTACAGGCCGGAACAACTATGTTGTCCACACCATTTCCCGCTCTGCCCACTACTTTCAGGTTTACACCCTTTTCGACAACTTCTTCGGTCACTTTGGTTGCACTTCTTACTATAAGAGCGTCATATTCACCGATAATATCAAGCAGCTCCTGAGGTGAAAGTCCAAGCTTCACGTCAACATTAAATCCGTTATCCTTTAAGTAGCTCACACCGTCTTCGGCGATTTTTTCAGAAATTAAAATTTTCATTGTATTGCCCCCCTGTCAGTTATTTGTTCTCAAGCTCGAATTTTTTCATGAATTCTACCAGTTTTTTGACACCTTCCACCGGCATTGCATTATATATGCTTGCCCTCATGCCGCCGACAACACGGTGTCCTTTAAGCGTAACAAGCCCGTTTGCCTCTGCTTCCTTTATAAACTTTGCATCAAGTTCCTTGTTCCCCGTTACAAAAGGAACATTCATGATTGAACGGTCTTTTTTGACAACCGTACTCTTGAACAACGAGGATTCTTCGAGGTAATCGTACAGTATATTGGCTTTTTCAATATTTATTTTCTCAATAGCCGGAACACCACCCTGCTCTTTAAGCCACTCAAACACCAGCTTACAGATATAAACACTGTATGTAGCCGGGGTGTTGTAAAGCGAGCCCGCATCCGCCTGGGTCTTGTAATTGAACATTGTGGGTGTCATCTCCATGGCATGTCCCAACTGGTCTTCCCTTATTATAACAGCCGTTACACCCGCAGGTCCCATGTTCTTCTGAGCTCCTGCGTATATCAGCCCGAATTTTGTGACGTCATAGACCTGGGACAGGATGTTGGAAGACATATCCGCTACCAGCGGCACATTACCGGTATCAGGCAGCCTGGTGTACCTTGTTCCGTATATTGTGTTGTTTGTGGTTATATGGAAATAATCCGCTTCAGGATCAAACATGCTTTTCTCAAGCACGGGTATGTAACTGAAGGTCTTGTCTTCGGATGAAGCAACCACATTGATCTTGCCATAGCGTTTTGCTTCCTTGATTGCCTTGCTTGCAAACTCGCCGGTATTTACATAGTCAGCCTTTTTGCTGCTTCTCAAAAGGTTCATCGGAACCATTGCGAACTGGCTTGATGCCCCTCCCTGCAAAAAGAGCACTTTATAATTTGAGGGGATATTCATC
>CALMWN010000475.1 GCA_937873555.1 uncultured Clostridia bacterium | reverse complement strand
TCCCGGTAGGGTATAATATGGCCCACACATGCTGCGTTGCTCGCTTTCGCTTGCGCTACTCGCATTTTATTATTGCAATATTAAAAATGTGCATGTTTTCATGATAAAATTAAAAATTTTTATTGAAAAGGTGGTTTATTATGAATTTTCTGATTTGGGTATCCGATCATGAATTCCTGACTTTTATAGTCACGCTTATTATTGCTTTGGCCGTCAGTTTTACAAGAGGAAATCTCGAATACAAAAATGCTGATACTAGAAAGGAGAATTGAACCTATGAAACTGGTTTATTGGAAAATCAAAGGTAATAAAGTTTCTGACCTGGAGACTATCAAAAGGCGTTTTATCGAAGTTGGAATACCGGCTACTATTATTTTTACTATAGGCGGCAATCATGTGTATGCTGCAGCCAATGTAAAAAGTGCATTGAAACCTTTGATAGATACTCTGCAGGATCTTGCCGAACCGGTAGCATATGCATTTATGATATTCGGTGGCATAAAGTACATATCTGGGAAGACCGCAGAGGGTGGGAAAGTACTTAAAAATGCAGTAGGTGGTTTTATATTGATCCAGTGGCTGCCGTGGCTTTTTGACCTTGTTAAACAGGTTGGAAGGGGGCAAGGATAATGAATAAGTACATAATGAGTTCTTCAATCCAGGCAAATGCAGTTACTGATTGGATAAAAGAGCGCTGGGAGATCATGAAACAAAATGGAACGCCTCACCAGCAATCCCCCGATCTTACCCCGGAAGTGATTAACAAGACTAATGAATGGATTGGAAAGCAGCTTGAGCAAATGCAGCAGAATTCAATCCCACACCAGCAGGAATCCCTGTGGAAGAATTTCGACCTACAACAGTGGCTAACTGATCGATTCAACGATACCCTGGACGGGATAACTAAATGGTTTTCCGACAAATGGCATTCTCTTATATATAACGGCCAGATGAAAGATACAGGCCAGTACGGAGACGGAATCCTGTTTCAACTGCTTGTAATAACGGCGATTATTGGTGTGTATCTGAATATAGCGGGGTTTAAGAAGACAGGCAATAAAATGGTACTGGGTAGCTTTTTGGGTGCTATCTTGGTGGGGGTGTTGCTTAATGGTAAGTAATCTTTTATTAAAAACCAAAAAGGCTATAAAGTCTATTCCATGGGAGAAATCTCCCATTTTTTTTACCAGGACGGAAGATAAGTTGGTACACTTCAAAATCACTCCAGACCGTGAAGTAAATAATAAAACTGACATTCTGGCGCGTGCAATGCATGAACTCTATACCGCTCCCAGAGACCGGATAAAGATTCAGCTTGAGATTATAAAAAAGATACTCATCAGGAAGATAACCTTCAATTACCGGTTAAAAGACAGGGTATTCTTTGATATCGTGTTAAGCCATGAGGGGGCATTCTTCTATTTGACCGTTTCGGAAAGATGGTCCAAATTTCTGGAGCTCAAAATGAAAAATATATGGCCTCTTTGCGCCATAGAGAGGATTACACCAAAAGAATTACTGGATTTTAATATCGATTTATGTACCGCCTGTGATATACGGCTCAAAAAGGCAAATATGTTCTCCCTGAAAGCTTCAGAAAAGAATCTTGACCCTTTAAATTCCATGTTTGCAGTGCTGAAGGACCTAGATGCAGACAATAAAGAAAAGGTTAGAATATCTTTCTGCTTTGACGCTATAGACCGCCTTGACTGGCAAATAAGCGCTGAGGAAGCATATAAGCAGTTCAGGAAAGGTAAAATGCCTCACCGTTCCCAGGTGACCCGTGAAGACGTTATACAAAATGGTTTAAAGGCTTTTGAATACGGATTTACATTCTATATCAAAATGAAAATGCTCATTATCGAAGCTATTATGGGGTTCCTGGGCGCTGCATATGATGAGGAAGAACGTGAAAAGGAAGAAGCCGAGGAATCCTCCAAGGAACTCGCTGTATTAAGGCAGCTTGCCCAAGGTGGATTGTCTGGTGATACTATGCATAAGATTAAGGCTCCGACATTCAACACCTATATCCGGATATTGAGCCAGGACACCAATGAGCATAAAAGGGA
The DNA here is from genome assembly GCA_937873555.1 of uncultured Clostridia bacterium. Taxonomy (GTDB): domain Bacteria; phylum Bacillota; class Clostridia; order Acetivibrionales; family CALMWN01; genus CALMWN01. The sequence continues at coordinate 3,785 of CALMWN010000475.1, read as the reverse complement.
TATCAATATGCGCACGGTAGCAAATTCCTTCAAGGATCTCAACGGGGATAACGAAGTCGGGACGGTTGAACTATCCCATAGAACTATGCAGAAAAGGATCATGCAGATCCTGGACTTTAAATCCCCTGTCCGAATTGACCGGGATATTTGCTCCGACGAAGAGGTTGCAAAGTTTATCCAACTGCCGCAAAAGACTTTACAGGCAGCGTATAGGCTCCCTGCCATCGACATAAGAGAAGGAGAAGTGCCGGACCAGCTCCGGGAAGGTGGGATACCCATAGGTGATGTCGAACTTAAATTAAAGCTAATTAATACCTACTGGCCACGGAATGAATATGTGAAGTGCTTGCCGAAAATAGTATTAGGGCCTCAGTACTGCGGAAAAACTTCTTATGCAGTGAATTATGCTGCAGCAGCCAATAAACTTAGGGAAGCCGTCATTGATATTGACTATATACAGGATTGCGAGAATAGCCGGGCTGTAGAAAAGCATATCCCGCAAAAGGATGTCGTCACCATTGATTTAAGCGACCAAAATAAGCTTTTTGCACTCTCATATCCGGAAGCCTCGAGCCTGCTGAATGAGAAATCTACGCATTGGGAACGGCTGCAGATAGCCAACCTATTATCCGGTCAGGTTGAATACCTGATAAACAGCGTAGGAAGCAAAATAACCGGTGAACTGTCTTCTCCTATGATTAGATACTTGTATGCCGCCTGCATGGTAGTATTCATTCATAAGGACACAAGTATTGATACAGTATTCGAAGTACTAAGGCAGCACGCCGAGAGGGCAAAATTCAAAAAAATAGCCCTGGCAGAAGGAATCATCAAGTCAAATGATGATATTATCTATGATCTTGAACAGCTAGACGAGTGGAGCCGTGGAACAAAGGATAATCCCTCGGAGATTATCGGGACCCGGGAAGCATTGATACAGGGTGTATTAAACCGTATGGCTGAGCTCTCAAAGAATATCTATGTAAAACAAATGTTGAAGGCGCCGGCCGATAAATCTATAAACTTCATTAACTACATTCAAGAAGGTAAAACCGTATTAATCCGGATTCCTCAGACAAAATTCCCCGACCCTAAGATCCGAGATGCCCTGGCTACATACTTCATGGGTAGGATATGGTTTACAGTTCAGTTAAGGGACCAAAAGACTGCAAAGGTGGTCCATGTAATCCTGGATGAAGCCCATCAGATACCAACGTGTGCAAGTTTCCTGAATAACCATATAACAGAATTCAGACGGCATAAACTCGCAGTACTTTTCACGATCCATTATCTGAAGCAGTTTAAGGAGTTGTTTGACTCGGTAAAATCGGCAGGGGTTTCCTATATGCTGATAGCGGGAGTGGAAAAGGAGAACCTGCAGCTTCTAAAAGAGGAAATGCAGCAATTTACCATAGAAGATGGGCTGTCTTTAAAGCCATTCCACAGCCTGAATATCATAAACTATGGAAATCAATATGCCAGGTTTATCTCAAAGCTTCCAAAACCAGTGCAATAAAGCCATATATTGACCGTGTTTAAAGTGAATAAGGGGTTATACTAAACCTACGAGGAAAGGGGGAGGTCGTCTTCAAAGGAATGGTGCACTTTGCTATCACACTGGGAACGTTGGCTATAATTAAGGCATATACACCGCTGGAAATTGGCAGCTTAACGGCTACAGGCGCTTTGGTTGGTTCCTATTTGCCTGATATAGATATACGACACAGTACGGCCGGCAAAGTTATACCAGCATGGTTGTTTACAAAACACAGAGGACCGACACATTCACTACTGGCACTGATTGTGGTAACAACAGCAGCAGCGGCATTTAACATATACTTGGGAATCGGATTGGGATTTGGGTATCTATTACATCTAGGAGCCGATTTGTTAACGTCAATGCATTTACCTTATTGGAACTGGTACCCCGGGAAGGAGTCACATAAATAAATATAACAAGAGCCTCTAAAATCATACGTTAGAGGCTCTATTTTAGCTACACGCATTATTTCTTTGCCAAGTTAAGGAAAGCTTTTACGGACGTTTATTCGTCAAGGATCTTGTCTTTAAACCACTGGAGAAGTTTCAGCATATTCACTGGTTTGCCCTCTACAATGAATTTATTAGAGCTTACACGCTTGATTTTCAGTGTAAATTCCTTCTTCATTGCAGCTCCTTTTAATCTGGGAGAGCGGGTCAACCACTCCTAACCTTTTCATTTGCACGATAGTGGCATTCAAAACTTTCCTAAGCTGCTCATCATCTGAAAAAATATCCTGGTCAAGACATAAAACCTGCTCATCTTTTTCAAGAGATAGTATAAGAAAAGAGTTTTTAACGGTATCAGGAAGCACTTTTATTTGAAGCATACCTGATCAACCCCCTTTTCAACCACCTTACCCGTTAACAATTCTATAGCGAACTTTGCACCATCTTGAAAACCAGTGTCATAACAGATATCTTTAGCCAGTGCTTCCATGTGAACCACTTTCTCATCAATGTCAAGCTCAGTTTTCCTGTCAAGTTTTTTTAGTGCGACTTTCAAATTGTTTAATGCTTTCATATAATTTTCATTGCTGTCAACTATTTTGCCGAGTTTAAAATCATGTTCTGAAAAATCCATGTTTATATACTTCATTATCATACCTGTATACCCCCGTTTTGTTATTTTTATGTACCCCCAATTTGGGGGAGTTCGTTATTTTTTATAGCGACATATCATTTTGATATATTGTCGTATATATCCGGTAGTAGTATCTTTGCCAGTTCAAAACCGTCAGTCAAGCCCTGTTTATAGACCTGCATTTCAATGTAAAAATGCAATTTGTCCATATGGTAATAAAAATCATCTGACAAAACGTCGAATTCTTTTTTTACATTTTTAGGGATAAGCTCTCTTATTGCATCAAATGCCCCATGAGCCGTTCTAAAAAGAGAATCATAGTCCTTACTCTTTAAGTTATCCCCTTCAGATATTTCTTCGGTTCGTTCTTCAACAAAACTTTTCTTCAGCAGTGGTTTCATTCTCCCTCCGCGTTTATAATTAAACTCTATGGTTCAATTATAGTCTTATAAGATTAATGTGTCAATAACCATTTTAAACTTTTTAGTTTATTTTTATAATTTGTTGACTATTATTAGTCTGTTTTGTATAATTAAATTACGAAATTTAAGGAGGTCTACTATGCCTGTTAAGGAAGCTGTAAAAATACTCTTAGCGAAGTGTGATGTTACGCTGACTGAGGTTGTAAAAAGATTAAATGAAAAGCATAACCGATCGGACACAGTTCAGAATTTAAGTAAAAAAATAAACAATGGTACCCTCAGATATAATAAGGCTGAAGAGATTGCGGAAGTTCTCGGATATGTTATTGAATGGATTCCTAAGAAAAGCTCAACCTGACCCACTTAAGAGACAGCGTGAAGCGGAGATATGGGAAACTGAGAAGTTTTGTAAAGAGGAGATAACAATGCATGATATGATATAAGTAGTATGAAACTCGAAATTAATACTACGCACGAGGTACCATCATGGAAAATACGGAATTAACTTTTCTGGCTCAGAGTTGGCTTCAATGTTACTATCAATATGTTAAAGCCTTTGAAAGGGCGAAAAAGCGAAACAAGGTTTTGTCAAGAGAGAATGCGGAACTGAAAAAGAAATTACAGGAACTCACGGGAAAGCCAGAAATTCCAGAAATCCCTATTATGGATGAAAGACTTGTAAAATTTCAACGACAGTGGTCTAACCCTGCAAAACACGTCAGAGATGATATTTCAAACAC
>CALMWN010000474.1 GCA_937873555.1 uncultured Clostridia bacterium | reverse complement strand
ATAAATGGCAGATAGCTGTTCAGCCAGTCGAGGTTTCTGAACAGAATATACCTTGGAATTATTATAATCTCATTCGGCAGCATCAAAGTTGCCAGCACAAGCATAAACAGGGTCTTTTTGAATGGAAACTTGAACCTTGCAAAACCATATGCTACAAGACAGCTTGATACCAATGTGAACATAACCGTAGGTATTACAAGTTTGAAGGTGTTAATGAAAAATACACCGTAGCTGTACTGGCCGCTTCCTCTCCAGCCATTTATGTATGAATCTGCTATGACCCTTTGGGGGACCAGTCCTATGGTGCTGAATATATCCTCATTCGGTTTGAAGGAAGATGAAAGGAGCCAGAGCAGAGGATAAGTCATGATTATTCCGAGCGAAATAAGAAATACATATGCTGCAACCTTGTTCGATAACCGTTTCATCAGAAATCACCCCCGTCTTCATAGTAAGTCCAATATGCAGAAGATTTGAACACCAAAAGGGTGAATATCATGATAATTACAAAAAGCACCCATGATTGCGCGGAGGCATAGCCCATTTTCATGAATTTGAAGCCGTTTTCATAAAGCATAAGCCCATAGAGATAGGTGGACTTCAATGGCCCCCCCTGTGTAATCACAAAGGCTGAAGTAAACTCCTGAAATGTGTGTATTGTTTGCATTATCAGATTAAAGAAAATGATCGGAGTTATAAGCGGTATTGTGATATTGAAAAACATCCTGGTGTTACTGGCACCGTCCACCCTGGCAGCTTCATACAGCTCGCCGGGAATCTGCTTTAGCCCTGCCAGGAAAAGCACCATGGAGGAACCGAATTGCCAGACAACCAAAAGGCTTATCGTATACAAAGCCACATCAGGGCTACCCAGCCAATCCAACGGCGGTATGGAAAATTTGGAAAGGATTATGTTCACAAGTCCCTGCCGGTTGAACAAAAGCCTCCATAAAACTGCTATCGCCACGCTTCCTCCGAGTATTGAGGGCAAATAGTATAACGTCCTGAAAAGGTTGATAAATTTCAGCTTCATATTTAAAAGCATTGCGATGAAAAGTGCAAAGGCAAGTTTTCCCGGAACTGCAACCAATACATAGATAAAAGTAACCTTTAAGGATTGAAAAAAATTCTTGTCCCTGGTGAACATATCGATGTAATTCTTAAAGCCTATAAACTTCGGTTGTTTTAACATGGAAAGATCGGTAAACGAATATATGAAGGATGTTATAAAGGGATAGAGCTGAAACACAAGAAACCCGACAACCCATGGTACAATGTACAGCAGTCCGATATACTGGTAATCTTTTTTCTTCCTTATTTTCAAATCAACTTTTACAGAATCTGAATTCAAGCCAGTACTCATAGTCGCGCCTTCCTTTGATTAAATGCATTGTCACTGTTTATGATTCATCCAGCTATTGATCAGTTTATCCAATTCCCTGCTGTATTTTAGTATCTCGCCGTAGTCCTCACCGCTTCTGTTTGCTATCAGTAAATTAATCTTTTCGCGGAGCAACTCTATTTGCACCTTTATCGAAACTGCCTGCTCCATATAAAAACCCCCTGAAATAATAACATATAATACTGTTTTTCAGAAGCAGTGGGCATGGCTCAAGTCATTGCTGTATTGCCACCCCACTGCTCCATTCTGATCACTTTGTACACTTCAAAACCATTACTTCTTAAACTCCTTCAATTTGTCTCCGAGATCCTTTATAAGGCTGTCCGCAGCCTGCTCCGGAGTTAACTTCCTGTATCCTAGCTTGTGTATGTAGTCCTTCAATATTGTATCGATTTCCTGGTTTGTGCTAAGAGGGCTTTCTGAACCGCCGCTGAAAGGCAATGCCTCCTCTACCATCTTTGTTATGTTGGGATCAACCTTTTTCGCTTCAGTCAGGATCGTCCTTGCATTTTTCACTGCAGGGAGCCCTCTGGTGTCTGTTATTGCCATTATTGCATCTTTGTCGTTCATGAGCCAGTTGATGAATTTTGCTGCTTCATCTATATTGGCGGACTTGTTGTATATTGAAAGTATCATTGATGGAGAAGTAATAATACCCGGGTTTTTAGCATCCTTTGGAACAGGATATCTTGCAACATCTACCGGGAATTTGCTTGCCTTTGTGATCGAAGGTATGATGGAAGCGGAAGTGGCGAAGATTGCATATTTCCCACTCAGCCAGTTTGGGTTTTGGTCCGCATAAACGCCTTCGAACGGAACACTTTCTTCAAATGGCGGTACTACTCCCTTGTCGGTCATATCCTTGATATATTTGAATACGTCTACGATGTCATTCCTCTGGAAGCCAAGAGTATAATCATCCTTGATGAAATTATTGCCGGTCTTTTGTTTTATTTGTGTCTTTACCAAAAAGCCGTAGTGGTCATTGGTTAAAAACAGTAAATTCTTGTTTTTATCAAATTGACGCAGTTTTATTCCCGCATCCATGAGCTTGTCCCAATCCCAGTTGTTATCAATGGAGATTCCTGCATCCTTCAAAACCTGCACATTATATATAAGGCCCATTCCGTTTATTCCTTCCGGAAGCCCTATAAGATAGTCGCCCTCACCACACTGTTCCTTGGCAAACTTCATGTCAAGTCCCGACATGTCAATTTTATTCGTCATAGTGTTCATATTGACAAATGGTTTGCCTTGAACAATCAAGTCATGCACAAACTTATAATCAATCTGTACAATATCGGGAGCGGTACCACCGGCCAGCTGGGTAAGAAGCTTCTGATAGTAGTTGCCGAATGCTCCATACTCGCCTTCTATCTTTACATTGGGATACTTTTGTGTGTAAAGATCGATAGCCGCCAGTGTAGCCT
>CALMWN010000473.1 GCA_937873555.1 uncultured Clostridia bacterium | reverse complement strand
ATACCATATAGCAGATAGTTAACAAGTATCTGATGATGATGCATTTTCAACTGGACTGTTTTTCTGCCATTCCCATTTCATAGTTAATGTTTATATATATTTTTAAGCACTCTTCCATCAGTTCCTGGAATGTATTGCCTTGCTCGCAAAAACCTTGATTGATTATATATTTTTTTTCAACAATTTCGTTATACCGATTGCTCATAACAAACACCTCACAATTCTGAATAATTATCGCAGTAACATTGAATATTTATGTATTCTTATTTTTATGTATATGTCGCATTTTGCTTGTCCAATGCCCGTTAAACAGCTGTTGTGAATAAATCAAAGCTGTCCGAAAGTCGATATGTATAATTTCTGAATCTATGGACATGCAGAAAATACAAAAAGACACGCAAATTTTGGTTACGTGTCTTTTTGATAAAATTGGTATTCAGTTTTTATTGAAATAAAAAAAGAAAGCTTATACTTTCTTTTATAGAAAACTGCACTATTTTATATAATACTGCCCATGGATTATCAGGGACTTTCAATTATATAGTGCCTGCAATTGGCACTGTTATTAAAAAACAACTATATAGTAATTATACAATATAGTATTTTTTTTGCAATATATCATGCAGATTTTTATTATTGATTTGATGCATTGTCATAATACAACTCATTTTTAAGTACTCTGGGAGTGTAAATCCGATCATTCTGATGCTCGACTCTTTTATCAACTTTCTTCTTAATGTTGTCGAGGGCCTTTAAATCTAAAAGAGCAAGCAATATCTGCAGTGGCTCCAATTCATTTTTTATTTTTCTTCTCAATTCCCTTAGTTCTTTTATTTTTTTAACAGCAGCATATGCAAGAACTGTGTTTATGTCCTCAAACTCTATGTAGTGTAGGATATCCTGAATCGCCAGATCGCTTTTGCTGAGATCGCCATTCAGGATATCGTTACATTTTTGAGCCCTTTCACAGGCTTTAAGAATATCACCTATACAATCTTTTGCTATACTCATGTATTATCACCCTTTCAAAAATAACAGCATTCTTAACAATCCCTTTTCCTATTTACGCGTCCGTATATAACCTCTTGTCCTGAAGTGGGGTATGATCCACAGTATCAAGACTGAAGTCTCGGGAAAACAACTCCTTTTTTGCTGATTTTGTCAGTTTCATTGTTATAACTACAAGCCTGTCCTGTTCTCTTTTAACAACATAAATATCCCTTTTAAAAAGCCTGTGCTCAAAGTCACCATCTATCCCAATAAGTGCTCTCGACTTTACTTCATTGACAATATGTCGGGCCGCGTCATTCCTGCTCATACCTGCTATTTTACGCCTTAGTAAATACCTGTCCACCGTGTGTTTGGTTACATTAATATTGGTTTCTATCATGATTGGGAGAACCTTTTGACGTTTGTTTTTTCTCATTTGACATTTACCTCCTGTTAAAACAGACTTATTCTTTTTAAAAGTATCTAAAGTGGTTTTTATTGCATTACATGCTGATAAAGTTTTTAGCTGGTATCAATAAATAAATAATTAATTTATGGTTATCTATAAATCTTTAATTTATTTAACATATTAAAGGTAGAATTGTCAATATCATTTCTATAATAAATTTAAGTAATCTTTACTTTGATTAAGTTCTTTTATAAAATATAAAGAGAATCTTGTGGAGGATTTTATTATGATAAGCTACAAACCTTTCTTGAAATTGTTGATAGATAAGGATGTCAAAAAACTTGATATAGTAAAAAGCACAGGTATATCCTGGGCAACGCTTGCAAAAATGAACACTAATGAATATGTATCGCTTGAGGTGATTGACAAGCTTTGCGGATATCTTAAGTGCCAGCCGGGAGATCTGATCGAGCATATACAGGAATCTTGACGGAAAAGAAAATGTAACTTGATAACCTTTCCCTACTTACACATTCAGGAGGTAATCTTGGTTATAAAATGTTATCCTGAAAAGCAAAGCATAGAAAATGCCAAGCAAATCGACGATCCGCTGTTCATGTGTGTTTCACATGATGGCAATACAGTATTGCTTGCGCCTGCTGATGTAGTAGGATGCCATATAACTATGTTAAGTAAGTTTGGCTATAAAGAGCCGGATATCGATAAATTCTACCGCGTTGTAATAAACAAGGGCGGAGCGGACTGGACTTTTATATGCCTGGAAGATTACAAAGGCATTACCAACGCAGGTGCCAGGATTAAGACTTTTTATGAAGATGGGAATATCATGATAGCAAACGCTATTAAAGCTATCGGATATGATTGCCCGATAGAAATCCCCAAAAGGTATCGAAGGCATTTAAACGCAATGAGTGAGTAGAATGTGCTGAGCTTTATGAGCCTATGATGATTAAAAAGTTAAGAAGTGAAGGAAAAATTACATACAAGAAAGATTGGTTGGGAAACGTTTCAAATATTGATTTCTCATTGGATGAATATGGCCAATCAATAAAAGATGCATTAAAACAAATTGATGTAAAAAGAGGTGAAAGTCAGGAATTTATTGATGAAGTATATCGATTCTGTCACAATATAAAACATTGGTGGTGTAAAAAATGCTAGATATTTTTAAAATATTATTTGTGCTACCACAAGGTAGCACAAATAATTAAGTACAAATCAGGCTACATCTACCTTCTTCCAACGGTATGGCTTAGAATGGACATTACTATAAAATATAGCCTGATAAAGAGCAATCATTAGATGCTCACGTGTTTTATAGTCCGAGTTATTCAAGGCTCTTTTATTGATAGTCCCAAACCAGGGCTCAATCAGATTAAGCCAGGATGCATTACTCGGAGTGTAATGAAAACTGAATAAGCTGTCAGGATTGTAAATGTTCCATATTCTCTTGGCTTTTTTATGAGCAGAGAGGTTATCCCAGATGATATGAACTTTGGTATCGGGATAATGTCTCTCAACCTCAGCAAGAAAGTCCAAGAAGGTTTCAAAATTCTTTACATTGTAACATTTAGCAAATCCTGTACCATCATGAGGATTAAAGGCAGCAACCATCTGTACAACAGCTTCTATCCTTGAGTATGTGGCTCTTATCCTTTTAGGATACCCTGACTTTGCCCAGGTACTTCCGGAATAAGGCCGTACAGATAGTGGACCATCCTCATCAATGCAGAGAACTATTGCATCCTTGGGTGGATTCATGTAAAGATCTATGATGTCTTTTTTTTAGACTGATAATCCGGATCTTTACTTTCCTTCCAGGTACAGCTCCTTTGAGGTGTTATACCGCAGTTTTTTAGAGCCTTTCTGGTAGCCTCCCATGATATTGTTTCAACGACACCAGAAGTAATGGCCTCTTGGCGGATGGTGTCAACAGTCCATGAAGTAAAGGGCTTACGAAGGTCTTTAGGATCAGACAATGCGATAGCTGCAATCTTTAACTCGATGTCTTTGGTAATTTCCTTAGCTCTACCTGGCTTTGGTATGTCACCAAGGGCGTCAAATCCGCCTTCATTAAACCTCTTAATCCATTTGTTAACATTGCTTTGGTCAAGGCCGGTTCTGTGGGCGATAAGTTTTACCTCACACCCCTCGGATGAAAGTAGTATAATGTCGGCCCTCTGCCTTAATGAATAATCTATATTCCTCTTCCTTGTGATGGAAGTAAGCTTTTGTGTTTCTTTTAAAGTTAGTTCACGTACGAATATGGATGCTTTTCTAGCCATTTTTGTACCCTTTCTAATACGTCTATTGTTAACATAAAGTATAACACGTATTAGAAGAGTAATTTAGCAGTATATCTTGGTTGGCAACTATACTTTGCCAAAAATAATTTTTGTATTATTTCGTAGTTAAGGCACTAGATTCTTAAAAAATAATAAATCTATTTACATAAATAGAATCTATTATAATATTATCCATATAATGCTATAATATAAATTAATTCATTATTTACTACTATTATCTAAAATCTATTTGTTGAAGGGAGTCTAATGTATAGTAAATTATCTGAAGTTTAGCGACAAAAAGGCTCAAGCTACATATAGAAGCTTGAGCTTTAAAATTGGCAGTAACCCCGCTAAACTTTAGATAATTGTCATAGAACGAAACTGCGGAAAGTTTGGCACTGACAATAATTATGGGGTTTTAATCTTTTCTAGACATCATATTTCAGGATTTTTATCAAAGAGTTAATGAAAAAGCGATAATCAAGATATTGGATTTTTGGTGTTAATAGAAAAATATGCATAGCTTCCCCCTCCCCAAATAGGCATTTAAGAAAATATATAAGTTTGAAACATTCATGCTGGTGCAGCTCTGCTGAAGTGCCCAATGCCACAGCAAGGGCAGATTGAAAAATCCTTACCAGTTAACTTTTTAAGAAGCTGAAGGGCTGTTAACTTTTCTTTAGGGTTTTGCCTCATTGGAGTATTTGTAAGCTGTTTGCAAAGTTTCAGCTTTGTAGTTTTGTTGCGGTTACCCAATATTCCATAATGACGTATTTTCATAAATCTGTCCGGCAGAATATGAATAAGAAAGCGTCGGATGAATTCCTCAACTGAAAGGGTCATAAGTTTTTGCCGGTTATTATCCTTGTAATCACGCCATTTGAATGTGACAACGCCATTTTCCAACTTAAGTATCCGGTTGTTTGAAATGGCGACCCGGTGTGTGTATCTGCCTAAATACTCCACTACGTAAGCGGCGTTTTTAAAAGGTGGTTTGCAATAAGCAATCCATTCTCTGGAATAAAGAGTTGAAAGAAAGGAATTGAAACTGTTTTTATCAACAAGATACTGTTGATTTCCGCAAAAAATAAGATTAGAGTTCATATATGCCTGCTTTAGATAAAATAAAAATTTACCACGGAATTTACGTGATAGGACCTTAACCGGAATAAAAAACTTCTTCTTGCTGTCAACCCACTTCCCGATGGATGATAGTCCGCCACCAGGTACGATACAATGTATATGCGGATGGTGCATAAGGTTTTGTCCCCATGTATGTAAAATAGAAGTGAACCCCAGCTTTGCACCAATATATTTTTTATCTTCTGAAAGTTCCAGAAGCGTTTCAGCTACTGACTTGAACAGAATGTCATAAACAGCTTTTTGGTTTTGAAAGGCAACAGAATTAAGTGTATCGGGAATCGTAAAGACAATGTGGAAGTACTTGACGTTAAGCAAATCATCTTTTCTTGCGTCAATCCATCTTTCCTTGCTCATGGTTTGACATTTGGGACAATGACGATTCCGGCAGGAATTGTAGGAAATTTTAGTATAGCCGCATTCATCGCAGACATCAGCATGTGCACCTAAAGAAAAAGTTCTGCATTTTTCAATGGACGACATAGCCTTATGGATATTGTTGGGAAGTTTGTGCTTTTGTCGATATGAATCACCATACATTAAGAATATATCCTGTATCTCAATCATCAGCAGATCCTCCCAACATATCAAGAGGGCTTGTTACATTTAAAGAATCCAACCTCAGCAAATGTAAATAGAAACAAGTGGATCTAATGTTGGAATGACCAAGGAGTTGTTTTATGTGAAAAATATTTGTTCCGGCTTCAAGTAAATGAGTTGCAAAACAATGCCTTAAAGTATGAATGGATGCTTTCTTGGTGATACCGGCTTTTGATTTATATTTGTGAAATAGATTTTCTATTGCCTTGGTAGTAATATGAGATCCGGTACATTTGACTCTGCTGTAAAACAGCCATTCTTTTGGATGATAAGATTTCCAATATTTACGGAGTATATCGAGATTGGATTGTGATAGTAATGCATATCTGTCCTTTCCGCCCTTGCCATTATGAATTAAAATTCGCATTTTCTGGCTATCAATATCTGAGACTTTTAAATTTGCAGTTTCGCTTAGTCTTAATCCAGCGCCATATATGGTCATAAGTATGCATTTATCCCGCAGATTTTCACAAGCATCAAAAAGTCTTTGTACTTCGTCAGTGGTTAGAATATCAGGTATTTTTCTCAACTGTCTTTGGCGGGGCACTTGTTTGTAATTCAAACTTTTATTCAACGTTACCCCATACAAAAATCTGAGTCCACTATTGTAGGTATTGATGCTCGCAGGTGTGAGTTTCCTAGTGACCGCCAGATAGTGGAGAAATTCTCTAATCTCTTTTTCTCCAAGTTCAGAGGCAGGTTTGCCAAAGTGCAGTTGAAACATTTTTGACTTGGTCAAATATTCTTCCTGGGTATGAATGCTTAGCCCTCTAAGCTCCATGTCAAATTTTAATTGACTTGACTTGTGCAAAACCAAATCCATAAAATGGATAAGATTAAGCAGCAAGCTTTAAAGTTTTATAAACTGCGGCAATATCGACCTTATCTTTACCGCATTGATAAACATAGTCAATAATTGTTTTAAAATTGGAAGTCTTGATATAATCAATTGCATCTCCAAGGTTTCCAAGATTATATACTTTGTCTTAACAGTATTTAATGTGTAGAGTTTGAAAGTAAGATAACTGCACATACAAACTAATAGAATAACAATCAATATAAGAATCTTTTGAAGCATATACTACCACCTAACTATTATTTCATTATAAATATTATCTTTATATCATCAGATCTATGCAAATATTTCCCAGCTAGCTTATAATGGGAATTTTTTGAGAACTACTTTTGCCGATTCACCTTTTTCGGTATAATAGAATCAGAGGATAAAGATTGGAGATTTGCAAATGAAGAAACTTAAAATATACCTTGATACCTCGGTAATTAGCCACCTTCACGCGGATGACGTGCCTGAGAAGATGACTATTACACATAGATTCTGGAACGATGTAAAAGCCGGAGAATACGAGGTATATATTTCAGAGGTAACCAAGGCTGAGATTGAGGATTGCCCTGAACCTAAGAAAACAATACTTGGTGACCATTTGAAGGAAATAGCATATACAAATATTGAGTTAACTGAAGAAATAACTGAACTGGCACAGAGGTATTTAACACAATCAGTTTTGCCACCAAAATGTGTGGATGATGCAATGCATGTTGCAGCGGCAACAGTTGAAGGTTGTAATGCGATTGTATCCTGGAATTTTAAGCATATACTGAAATTGCGTGCTTTTATTGGTATTAATGGCGTAAACAAAATGCTTGGGTATGGCGAATTAGCATTGATACCGCCGTATGAGCTTTTAGAGGAGGATGATTGATATGTATGAAGAATCAAAAGAAATGAAATTGCTTCGTGAAGTTCGTAATAAACATTACGAGGAAACAAAAGGAATGAATAGTAAAGAACTTCTGAATTTCTATAAACAAAAAGCAAAAAAAGCAGATATCTCGCCCAGCAACTCAGAAAAAATACATGTGTAATTTTTAAGAAAGGTAAGCCTGGTTGCCACAAAAATGGTTGCCGGGCTTAATTTCTATTCAGCAGGTAGTTACCTTATGTGTTCCAAATCGGTATATAGGGTGGGGTACGTATGGCATCCATGGGACGGTATTCAATGAATCAATCGGCTCGGCAGCCAGTCATGGTTGTATAAGGATGTACAACGATGATGTCAGGGACTTATACGGCAGAATAACGATAGGTACTCCGGTGGTAATACTCAATGGGTGCTTCGGCCCCTTCGGCAGGGGTTTTTCCGATATCAATCCGGGTGACAGGGGCGCGGATGTATTTGCAATACAGAGGAAGCTTGCAGAGCTCGGATACTTCAAGGGTATGGTGACCGGAATTTATGAAGATGATTTGAAGACTGCACTTCATAATTTTCAGAAGGCTAAAAAGCTGCAGGTCAAAAATGCAATTACCAGAAAAGACTGGCTTGCCATGGGCTTCAGGGAATTTGAATAGATGATAACGTTAAATTTTAATATCTTGAATGTTTGTCTTACGCCATGTAGAATTGTATTAAATTGAATGAAAAATATAGAGGATATAAGGGAAGGTAATATTGTGGGAAGTAAATTTATAATTTCTGGAATTTCAGATGAGTGTGCCGATACATTGGAAGAACAAATAACGATGCACAGGCAGTTGGGATGGGACTACTTAGAAATACGGAATATAAACCGCATTACAATAGATAATGCTGATGAAAAGCTTGTGGAAAATATAATAAAGACACTTGAAGTAAGTAAAATTAAGGTAAGTTGTCTGGCATCAGATATAGGAAAGCTTTTTCTCGCAGGTGAAAAGTATCAGCCTTTTGAAAAAGATATCCGGACACTTGAGAAACTGATAGCTTTTGCTGTGAGGACGGACTGCCGCTATATACGTGTAATGGGCTACAAAAGGTCTGATTTGTCTGACGACCAATGGCATGACCGGTCATTGGAGAGGCTGAAGGTGCTGGCAGCAATTGCTCAAAAAAGTGGGGTTTTTCTGGCATTGGAGAACTGTGCCGGCTGGTATGCCGATTCGGGAAGAAAAATGGCAGAATTCTTAGAAAAAGTGGGATCAGGTCATCTCGTATGCCTTTATGATACCGGCAATCCTTTAAGCATGTATGGAAAAGACTCTTGGGACTATTATACTGAGGTAAGAGATTATATTTCATATATTCATATAAAGGACGCAGGAAGTAAAAACGGAAAGAATTTCTGTTATCCTGGAGAAGGAAATTCGGAGGTTTTCAGAATTCTAGAAGATCAGTACAAAAGAGGATACTGTGGTTTTATATCAATTGAACCACATATGGCCCCATCCGCTCACAAGCCTGATTTAAAGGGGAATACAGAAACGGCATGGGATATTTACCGGAAGTATGGAGAAAAACTGAATGAAAATATAAAAAAAATTTTGTTTTAATAAAAATAGCTAAAATTATCGGGCAGATTTATGTTAGCAGTACTTATACACTGATTTTTTCTATGTTAGGAATGATCAAATCTCCAAAAAATAAGCCCTAGAATGAATAATA
Source organism: uncultured Clostridia bacterium (assembly GCA_937873555.1). Lineage (GTDB taxonomy): Bacteria > Bacillota > Clostridia > Acetivibrionales > CALMWN01 > CALMWN01. Next base: position 1,411 of record CALMWN010000473.1, on the reverse strand, counting down.
ATACAACGGGGCTTATGATAGCAAAATGGATATTTGTGATTTGAGCAATCATTCCCAATAAAAACGGAACAATTGCTGCTCCTACCCCTCCGCATCCAACAAGAAGTGCAAAAATTGTTCCTTTGGGTTTATCATACTGGCTGTCTCCATAAGCTACGATTAAAGGCCATAAACTTGAGTACGCAAAGCCCATTAACAATATCAATATCCAAATAGTGTATGGATTGGACGATACACCCAAGAAGAAAGTTACTATTGCTGATGTGAAAGATAAGGTTATGACCAGATGTCTTGTGCTGAATTTTCCTGTTAAAGAACCAAATAGAAATCTGCCTAAGGTCATGGCTAACCAGAATAGGCCTACAGCTATGCTGGAACTAAGGGGTGAAAAATCCAGGTTTTTTTTAAGAAATGTAGATAACCATCCCCATCCTCCTACTTCAGAACCTGTATAAAGAAACATGCAAATACATATAAGTAGAAACCGGGGATCTGAAATAAGATTTACAAAGCCTTTCCAAGTAATTTTCTCATTTTGAGGCGAAAGCGGCAATTTGTTTGCAATAAAAGCAACTGTGAGAAACAGCAGCAATATACCCAATACATAATAACACATCTGCCATGAAGTTCCCAAAGAAACTACAATACCTGCTGTTATGGGACCGACCAAAGCTCCGATACCAAAAAACACCTGGCTCATGTTTATATAGAAAACTGCTTTTTCCGGATATAACTCAGCTACTACAGCACTTATAATACTTTCAATAATGCCGCCGAATCCTCCTATTAAGACCATGATTGCGCATGAAATATAGATGTTTGCTGTAAGAGGAAATAAAAGGATGGATATAGCCAAACCGCCGATTGAGGTGGAAAGAACGGTTTTCTTGCTTATTCGGTCTGCCAGAATTCCGCCTATCATTATGAAACAAACAAAGCCAGTAAAGTTCGCCGTGAATAAAACACCTGACTGGGCTAGACTTAAATGAAGTGTTGCTGATATGTCGGACAATAAAGGACTATTGATAGTTAATACCATTGCAAAAAGAGTTATAGCTGCATAACATAAATATAACGATACCCGTTTATTCACTTTCCGTCTCCTTATTTATCAATTTTCCAATTAAAATTTATTATACCTGAGTTATTGTTTTGCTGCCCACTGCAGCCAATGAAGATGAATAACTGCAATGTGAACATCTTTCGATGTATATCGAATTCTCATATTTATATGCTGAATTATGTTTACCGCAGTTACATTTTACCATTGTAAGTACTTAGTTTCAATTTTATTTATTATTATTTTGCTTAATCCATTACAATTGACAACCATAACTGTGATATTCATTATACAAATTATAATGGTACCAAGAGGTTGGACACAAAATCTGAAAAATAAGCTATAATAATT
>CALMWN010000472.1 GCA_937873555.1 uncultured Clostridia bacterium | reverse complement strand
GCGGATTCTATCAAATCATAGTGATCCCTGTTGTTGTTGCTGGTTCCTCCATAATAAGGCTTTGACGAAAAACGTTTTTGTCCGAAATATTTTTCAAAAATGCTGTAATCAAGATTTTCAAAACCTACATCGTGATTGCCTGCCAGAACACCATAGGGTACACCGGACCTGTCAAGCATTCCCATACTGTGATCCGCAGCCTTCCACTGGCTGTCAACGTTCCAATAATCAGTTATATCGCCGGTATGTATGGTATAGGAAATCTTTTTCGCCTGCTTGTTGTCGGCTATGTACTGAGCCATTTTATCAAAAATTTTAGGATACCTTGCAGAATAAAACTGTGTATCGGTTATCCATGCAAAGGTGAAATCATAATCGTTGCTTCCGGGTATCATACCTGGGGCGATTATTCCGTTTGGTTCGGTCCTGGCGAGTATATGAAGGACATTACCGTCTATAAATCCTGAAGCTTCCTGGCTTGCAGTATATACAAGGTTTTTATCGTTTCTCCCAAAGGCGGGTGAGAGCTTTAACCACTGCTGCTTTGAATAATTCCAGGCATACAACGAGACCGTTCTGTTTGAAAGCCCTTCCCATTTGATTTCCAGCTGTTTTTCCGCCATTGCAGGGTCTGTCACTGTAATGTCAAATTTCTGATAAACCTGCCTGCCATCTGATTTTACAGTGTAGTACCTGCTGTCGGAAGCCTTTATATTTTCATAGGAATCAGGCGCCGGAGCATCACCTGTGTAATGCACCGGATTAATACGGTTCAACTCAAGATTTGAGGTACTGCCGTATACCGAAACAAGAGGAAATACGTTATTTGTTTCCGGCGTCTTTATGTAGTGTGGATTAAAGTAAAGAACTGAAGCTACAACTGTAAAAAAAATAACAAGCTTTTTAATTGCATTAAACATATGTATCTCCGATGTATAAAAATTATCAGACTATATATTATTATATTTTATTATATACCCTGTACAGAAATTTTTTAATAATTGTAAAAAATATAAACAGTTCTTAATAAAATTTTAATCAAACATGGAATAAGCAATATATTGTGCTATAATATTAATAGCCCGGGCGGAAAATATCTTTATTTGATATGAGTCTGAATATATTTTGTGAAATACACAAAAAAAAGGGAAAATAAAATAACAATATACATAACTATGGAGGTGCTTTATGCAGAATTTCGAATTTTTAAGCCCGACAAAAATAATTTTTGGTAAGGGAACCGAAGAAAAAGTCGGAGCAGAAACAAAAAAATACAGTGATAAGGTGCTGCTTCATTACGGCGGAGGAAGCATTAAAAAGTCGGGACTGTACGATAGGATTGTCAAATCCCTTAAAGATGCGGGAGTTGAATATATCGAGCTTCCTGGAGTTCTTCCAAATCCCAGGCTGGGACTTGTAAATGAAGGCATAAAGTTATGCAGGGAAAACGGAATCAAATTCATACTTGCTGTAGGCGGAGGTAGTGTAATTGATTCATCAAAGGCAATTGCAGTAGGCGTTCCCTATCCGGGTGACGTGTGGGACTTTTTTACGGGCGCGGCTGTTGCAAAAGAGGCGCTTCCTGTCGGAGTAGTACTTACATTCCCTGCAGCCGGAAGTGAAGCAAGCAAAAGCTGTGTTATAACAAAGGAGGAAGGACTGTTAAAACGTGGTCACAATACGCAGCTCAACCGTCCTGTTTTCGCCATTATGAATCCTGAGCTTTCATTCACCCTGCCTCCTTACCAAACTGCAGCTGGTGTAGTTGATATCATGGCTCATATGATGGAGCGTTATTTTACAAATGAAACCTACGTTGACTATACTGACAGGCTTACCGAGGCAGCTTTGAAATCAGTGATAGATAACGCCAGGATAGTCATGAAGGAGCCTGAAAATTATAATGCAAGAGCAGAGATAATGTGGGCAGGTACAATTGCACACAATGATTTCCTTGAAACGGGAAGGATACCGGACTTTGCATCACACAACATTGAGCATGAGCTGAGTGCAAAGTATGACATGACTCATGGGGCAGGATTGGCAATAATTTTTCCGGCATGGATGAAATACGTTTATAAGGGAAAGCTGAACAAATTCGTGCAGTTTGCTACAAGGGTATGGAACGTCGATATGAACTATGACGAACCTGAAAGGACCGCCCTTGAAGGAATCAGAAGGATGGAGGAATTCTTCAAGGAAATAGGACTTCCTGTCAGATTGAAGGATGCGGATATAGGCGAGGACGGAATTGCGGAAATGACTGAAAAATGTAAATTGCCAAACGGTGATACCCTCGGTAATTTTGTACGGCTGAACAGGAAGGACATTGAAAATGTGTTCAGGCTTGCGCTGTAATATTGTAAATGGTTAAGGTGAATTTTAAAAGGGACAGCTGCAAACTAACTTATTTCATTTGTTTGCAGCTGTCCCTTTTTGCTATTATTATCGTGACGCTTCTCTGTACATGGACGCTTCTCAAATACTTGATGTAATTAAATTTACAAAACTGCAATATAAGCCAAAGTACTGGCTATTTTAAAAGTAGAATTTTTAGAAAGTTGAGAATCATCCCCAAATGGAATAAAACTTTGATATAATGTAGAGAAATCAAATTTTGTAAATATATTATTACATTACAATATCAATATATGAGGTCTAAACGATGATATTAAAAGGTTTCAGATTCGGAATGCTATTGCAGCTGGCGGTTGGCCCGGTTTGTCTGTTCATATTTCAAATGGCGTCGTTAAGGGGTTTTTACAAGGCAGAGACAGGGGTATTTGGTGTTGTTCTGGTCGACGGACTATACATACT
>CALMWN010000471.1 GCA_937873555.1 uncultured Clostridia bacterium | reverse complement strand
GTGTCTTTAGACCTCTGTTTTGTATCATAGTTCACCTTCTATAATTATTTTATTATCTTTATTGTATCAGTTATCTCTTATACTTGCAATATACATTAACTACTTGCAATTGAATGTAGTTTTATGGTATAATTTACATATACAGTTGTAAATCTTCATTTATTTATATTTTTGAGTAAAGAAAGGGGTTTTTAGAATGAAAAAACGTTTGATTTCAATAATTTTGGTTTTTTGTATTGCTTTCTCAATGATTTTGCCGGCAATGGCGGCTGACACACCCTGGGATATTACTAAAAGGACAGTAGAGCAACTTATTAATAACAGGGCAAGTGATATAAAGGCAGTTTCCAATATGGTGATTGATTTGATTAAGTATGCAGTGGAAAAATTCAGTGATATTAAATCAACTGATTGGTTTGTTGAAAATGTGTCCAAGCTTTTGGGAATGGGAGTTATCAACGGCTATCCAGATGGGACCTTCAAGCCGGACGGAAACATCAACGCTGACGAGTTTATAAAAATGATAGTCACCTTGAAAGGGTTCAAGCTTGACAATGGTACTTCCTACTGGGCAGACCCGTTCATTTCCAAGGCAAAGGAATTGGGGCTTGTACAGGATGGAGAGTTTTCTACATATGAAAGGCCGGTAACAAGGCAGGAAATGGCGAGAATAATCGTAAGGGCTCTGAATGAAACCTACCCTGCAAACTACCAGGCATATAAAAACAACCTCAAAGACTTTAATTCAATCCCTTCAAATTATGCGGACTTTATACTGAAGGCATACAGCAAGGGGATTATAACAGGCTATGAGGACGGAACCTTCAAGGGTTCAAATAATGCCACAAGGGCGGAGGCGGCAACCATCATAGTGAGGATGGCCGACGAAACAAAGAGGGTAGTGCCGGGAGTGTCAGCAACACCGACACCGACTGTAACGACGGTACCGACTCCAACTCCTGTACCGACACCAACCACGACTGTAACTCCTACCCCGACTCCAACACAGACACCGCAACGCATCATCGAATATACAAAATGGACAAATATTGAAGATGTAGAAGATTTTCCGCAGGTTTTAGAATTGGCAAATTCTTTTGATGGAACTATAAAAATTGCTTCTTCTACGTGGAGTCCTAAGAATTCAATAACCGTATATTTTATGGACGATAAAGAAAAGCGAGGTATTGTATTTGTTGAATTTTATAGGAACAACAATACAAAAGATATTGTAAGAGTGGCAATTACCGCAGATAAATACTGCGATAAAACTATTGGAGTTATAAAAAAAGCATTAGAACTAGCTTACCCTGACGATCCAGATATTCAGGAAGTCGCATACAATGAAATGCTTAGCGATAGAGATAATCCAAAAGGCGGTATATATCAGCTAAATGATAACTATTGGGTGTCAGTATCTATAAATAAAGACATGACTGATATTATCTGGAAGAGTGAGAGCTTTGGTGTTAAATACAGTTTGTCCAAGGGCAAGCTGTAAACACCACAATAAAAGATTGGGGGCTTAATATGAAGCTAGTTAAAAAAATATTGGCATTAATTCTTATAATATGTTTGACGGTTGGGGTATATCCTTTAAAAAGTCATGCATTAAGTGATTTTAATATTTATGATGAAACGAATAATTTGAAAGACTCAGGTGGAAGCATTATTTACTATAATGCTTCCACTACAATATATATTGAATGTAGCTCAAGCAGTTTTTCGGTAGACATTAATAAGAGTATAGATAATACGAATGTTTTCAGTCAATCGTATTCTAGTAGCGGCAAAAAATCAATCACTGTAAATGGCTGGAATGGTGCATATTCAATTATAGTAAGCGACACTGAAAGTTCTGTTGTAAAACATATTAACTTTTATAAGAGTCAAGGTACTGTAAGTGATGTTTCTTACACTACAGTAGAAGTAAAAATAGAAAATGTTAATTCGGACCCGGTGTCATTCAATATTTATTACGATGGTGTTTCGGACACAGGTATTGATAATGATACATCAAGAGCAGAGCTTCAGCAGAAGTTAAATAGCATAGGTATATATACCCCAGGTTTAAATAACTTATATGGATACACACTTGTTGACGTAAACGACCATGGTACAATTACAAGGTATTCTGTAAGAGATGATACTTTAATCAATAAGTATTCATGGGATTCCACCACAAAAAGTGTGTTTATTGCTGCTCGTGACTGGAGAGGTAGTTTCTATGCCGGGAAGTACAAAGTATATCACAAAGATGCTGCTGCAATTGATCCCAATGAGAATTTGAGCACAGAGGAATCAATTATAGTTTTGCCTTATTCCACACGTACACATACAGAAAATGCACCAATAAGATCATTCGTAGGTTACGAACCCACTCCTGTTTCATATATGCAAGATAACGGCTTATCAACAACAAATACCACTAGAACAATATTCACATCTGAAGTATCAGTTACACTCTCAGCCGGAGAAATTGAAAAGTGTGTTTATTACTATTACAATAAATCAAAAGTGCCATCATTAAGACTTACCTCACCATCGGATAATACTGAAGCATTTATCGGTACAAATGGAGATATAAAAGGTAACGGCTCATATAACACAAGTATAGTTCTGCTTGTTAACGGTGCTGAATACGGAACTCCGCAGCCCCAGAATAATACGGCTACCGATAATTCATACAGTAATACCTATCCATATGATCAGTTAGGTCCAGTTACCTTCCAGCTTAAGGACACGATATCCGGGTTATTATCCAACTTAGTTACTGTAAATGTTATACCTATTCCAAACTACATCATAACGGTGCTTGAAATGGACTACAGTACTGATGCGCAGCTGAAAAGCACTGATACACCAGGCATAAATGGAACTCAGGTCGTATCGGCTCCGGCACGTTCAAATGCAACACTTGAAGGCTCATATACCATATATGATTACAGCATGCTTAACAGGAGCAGTATGGTACCGGGGGCATCCTCCCAGAGCGTGACGCTGGATGATGTCCAGAACCACGCATGGGTGGTGTTCTACTACACTATTAACAGTGCGCAGCCGACAGCAAGGTATTCCCTGGACAGTAACCTCATAACTGCAACAAACCAGCCGTATGAAGAGTACGAACAGGGATGGTCGGCTTCCTTTTCCGGCAGATCAACAACCCCGGCAGGATACATAACGACTGAAGAATTCTGGATATACCCGGATGGAAGCGGGTCGTCCGTTGCACATATAATAATGAGCTATGACAATACAAAAGCACAGTGGTATATAGAAGGTTATTACCAGAAGGGGATGTTCGACATAGGAAGGCCGCTTGGCGACTACTATTCATCCCCTTATGTCGATTTGACCTTTAAATCGGCGCAAAAACTCAAGATAAAATGGGCCTGTACCAACAGCACAGGCGGAAGCGACTTCTTCAACAGCTATATAACCGTGACGCCCGCAAAGCCTGTTACCTGGTTTAACAGCATTAATACATTATATCCGATACCATACAACAGCAACAAAATCGAATGGAACTATTTCCACAGCATGAACGTACCCTACAGCTATTCTACCGTCAAAATAGTCGAACTGAACGGTGATGGAAGCGATGGGGCTGTTATTGCCAGCTATTCAACAGGCAGCCTGTATGCATATGTGCAGGGAGTACCCGACAAACAGTACAAAATATATGTCTCGGTAACAGCTCAAGACGGGTATTCAAGCTATACTACTCAACAAAGCTTTAATTACTTTAAGCCGGTGCCGAGCATCAGCATGGGCAATATCCGCAATTATCTCAATGAATACAATCCTGTTAGCATCGTGAATAATTACGCATCAAATCCCATCCTTAGTATTTATACGGTAAACTATGACAGATGGGAGATAAGGGATCAGAGTAATACCATTATAGAGCAGGGAAACGGCAGAATAGACACTGTATATACCGATTACAACAAGTATGCGGGAGACAGCAGGTATACCCTGACCCAGTTTGTTTCAAACGCTTATGCAAGCAATACCTCAGCATGCACAATAGATACCGTCGCAGTCCCTCCTCCGGAAATCAATATGAACAGCATGTCCTGCAATTTGTCGGAGACTGTAGATTCCAATATCCACATTTACCAGCTGCAGTCACAGAACAGGGGAGGCCTGCCGCTATATATCCTGAACTTTGACAATACCAACACCCATTACAGGATATTTAACCCGGATGGAAGCCTGCTAGCCGAAAAGGACGGAATGTTCGGAACTTACGATATAACAAAGGCAAACGGGTTTTTCGGGAGTGCTGATGCCTTTACAAGATTTTCTGTAGAACAGACAGCCTGGAATACAAAAGGGGGATTTTCCACAAGACAGGTATATATAATAGTATTGAAACTGGAAACGCCAACAGTAATTTTATCGGCAAACAACACTTACATAGACTCCGACCTTCCGGTGATGGTAATAATCCAAGACTCATACAATACACCCGTCAGTTCCTCTAATGCCAGCTGGGTTATAGACGAAGTTGACTCAAACGGAGTCCTTATCACAGGAAATATATTAAGCGGCACAGGGGCGCTGGGCAGTCTGCCTGTTTACAGGCCGGTATTTGATGAAGAAAAGTATTACAGGATTACTCAAAGCATGACCAACAAGGCAGATGTGACGGGTACAGGGCAGACAATATTCAAGGTGATGTTTGCAATGCCTCCTGCAGTGACAGTAATAATTAATGAACGTGATGCAATACCGGCAACACAGAAAGATATCATATATCCGGATGAAAGTCTTGATCTGTCGGCAAGTGCAACTGATAATACTTTTTCAATTATAAATATATGGTGGGAGATAATGGACAGCAGTAATAATATTGCATTAAACGGGACAGGCCTTGTAAACGGGCTTGTAAAAATGCCTGAGACTCCGGGGGATTATGTTATATATCAATATGCAAAGAACAGCAAGAACAAAACGGGACAAGCTTTGGCACCGTTTACGGTGAAACCGGCTGTCCCGCCTGTTGTAAGTGTTACCTCAAACCTGGATGTGAAGGACGGTGTAAATAATACAGTTTACACAAATGATATCCTAAACTTCACGGCACACGCGGACGATTTGAATTACTCCGAGCAGCACCCATCAGGCTATACGCTGAAAAACACCTGGGCAGTTAAGAATAGCTCTGATGCTGTGGTAGGTATTTATACGGCAAATGAGCTGGCAGCCAACAAACAGATAACTATCGACAAAAACCTTTTTACGAGAGGCCGGACATACTATTTCAGGCAGTACTCCGAAAACTCCGTATTTCCTTCAGTAAATGCGCAAAAGGATGTAATCTTCACAGTAGGAAATGTAAAGCCGATTATAAATATTTCAGCTATTCAGGGGGATAACATCCCGCCGCTATTTACAGGTGAAAATATTACGATTAATGTGGGCATCAGCAAGCCGGACGGGATAATCACTGATGTACGGTACTATGTGGATGATGCGGACTATGCTGTACAGCCGTATTTCGTACTTGGGACAAATACGTCAAACGGCTTGAATACCGGAAGCTATAGTGCAAGCTTCCAATATACCGGCAATGAAAGCAGGGTTGTGACTTTTAAAGTGTTTGCAGCCGATGACTACGGAGACAGCTCAGAAGGGACAATTACGCTTAATATTATAAAGCCGACCATCACCGCAGATATCCTGGTGGTGAATGAAAACACCATACAGAAAAAGCAGGACAGGTACATTGAGCTGTCACTCAGCAATTCAGCTACAAACGGCATATACCCAATAGATTATACAAAAGCAAGGCTTGAATATACCTCCGATTCGGGTGGATGGGGAGTAATATCCTCGGGAGGACAAAACTACAGTGATGACAACATCAGGGTATACTATCCGAACTATCCGGATTTGAGCACAGTATCCCTGTACTTTAAAAAACCTGACGGCTACAGGATATTCGCAAAGGTTTATGACAGGAAAGGTAATTCAAGCGTTTTTACTGAAAAATACCTGTCCATTGCAGAAGACAAAATGCCGGGAACACAGTTTTCAATTATCACTCCGCAGTACCGCATAACGGAGGATTATGTGAGCAGCTTTTCCTCAGTATCGAGCGTGGTAAATACCGCAAATGTCGGAAAAGCCTTCTTCAAGCTTGCGGATATGGGTACTTCACCTGACAATGATACTCTTCAGACGAAGGTGATTACCTTCATATATGACTGGAACATGGACGGCTATGAGAATGACACCGTTCATACCGTAACAATAACACAATCTCCGGCAGGGTTCGACTCAAACACTGAAATAGTGGTAGGTACAAACACCGACAGCACTATAACCGTTAAGGATCTGAGCAATTACAAGATCACCTTCCTTACCGATGTCAATGAAATGGGTAACTTTTATTTCAAGGTTTATACCAAGGAAGCGATCACACAACTGCCGGCTGATACAAACCCGTTGTATGCAGAAATCAAAGCTCTTGAGAAATCTGCAGAATCCGGTTACCTGAAGGTTTTTATTGACAACAAGGCACCAACTATAACCTTCGAGGCAGATGTACCTCAGACGATAAATATAATATTCCACTGGGATACATTACCTACCGCTGATGAAGAAGACTCAATCAACAGCATAATAGACCAGCTGCAGGCAGCAGGAGTGAAGGTGAACGTTATTAAGATGTATGGGAATTATTAAACGGAGGGATTTCAATGTTTAGGAAAACTATAATAGCAATAACAATCTTAATTGTAATAGGACTGCTTTCATTCACATATATCTACGCAATTGCGAATGCGGACGATATAAAGATGGACGGCAGGCTGCACATTGGAAAACTTAATACAATCAACAAAGCAGGGAATACGTTCATAGAAGTAAACGATTTTGCCAGGTTAATAGGAGGTACGGCAAGCTTAAAGGATGATATCTATACAATAACCAGGGACGATGTAGTTATGGAATATAACCTAAACGATAAAAAGCTGAACATAGATAAGTTTAAATTGAGTCTGGACATAGAGGAATTCAAGTTGGAAGGAAGTTATTATTTATCGCTGCGAATGCTGACAGATACACTGGGATATGGATTGGAGTGGAAGGGTAATGCAGTAAATATTGTTTCCCCAAAAAACAGGATGTTCGATAAAGGCTATTACAGTGGGGAAGTTCCATACAGGAAGGGCTTTAAGCTGCCTCCGGAAAATGTTCCTGTCATATGGCAGGGGGAAGATGGGATGAAAGGAAAATCCGTGTTTATACGCAGCATTAATGACGGCAGTCAAATAGAGGTTATTGACAGTGCACAGCAAAATACATCCTACAAGCAGCCTTATGTAAATTATTTAAAAGCAGAAGACCTTGGCAATATTTTAAAACTGGAAATGGCAAAAGAGACGGGAAACAAACCGGAGGACTTCATACAGCCGGAAATGAACGTTATATTCAACACTGTGGGCGATAGCAGGGATCCAAACGAAAAATTTTCATTCAGCATTAAAAATATCAACGATTACATGGGAAAAGAAGGCTATAAATATAAGATTCTCTGCTTGTCCAACGATGAATATAATTTCAGGCAGGAAATAAAAGGCAATAACACAGGGGAGCTGGTTGACAATCACGAATATTTCGACCTGGTGGTAAACAGTACTAGAGTTCCGACAAGGATAAGAGGGTTTAATATAGGTACAATTGGAAGTAAAACTTACAGGGATAAGACAGTATTTAATGAATCGCAAGAGTTCAAGTACGGCATTTGGTTTAAATATGGAGAGTATGAGCAGTATTACGAGACGTCATTCAGACTGGGGGCGGCGAAATAGTTGAAAAAGTTATTTTTTATATGCCTGCTGATGACTGTTATATTTTCATTTAAATTACCTGCTCATGCAGTAGTGATTAATGAAAACAGGACATTTTTACTTGAGTCCACGGGTGTCAGGGTAATCGACCCTACTTACGGTACAAATATTTTTTATACATACCCAGAAATGACAATAGATTTATACTTTACGCCTACACCAGGAGTTATAAGAATGTTTCCTGATTATAATTTCGCGCAAGGGCAGACTTACAGCGCTGCAGCAAAATTTTATAGGTTGCAGAACAAGTTATACTCCAGTTCTTGGTTCGATGGCACAAATTTATATTTTGAGATAGATTATGATTGGACTGATAGTGATTCTTCAGGTAGATATTCCCGTAAAGTAGCTTTTAATGTTAACACTTTTACTTATACAACTGTTGCTGCAATGAATGGAAATGGTGTAGGAATTTACAATACAAGGTCATATCAGGTGGATACGTCAGGCAATTACTATTATCGTGTATTGGATGGGTACTCACAAGGGGGGTATACAGCAAAGTTTCATTACTCATCAGATATATACTATCCATACGCCCCGAATAACTGGACTGCTTATTATAATCCAGATAACAGGGGAGCACCGTGGACAGAATATTATTATGCAGATGCGTATAATTATTTGGACCGTACAAGAAGTTTATATTACAACTTAGATGATGGAGCGTGTCTTGCATTTAAAGTAAAAGAAAGCAATAGAACTTTCTATCTTTCAGAATATTACATAAGCAACAATAACGGCAGATATGCACAATGGTTGGGAGACTATTCAAAATATATTTACTATGCAAATGGGAGCGCGCCGCAGAGTTTTTATACCGCTATTAATTCCGATTATACGGTAGCGGTTTATGTAGGAGGCGTGAACCAGCTATTAGCGGGCAG
>CALMWN010000470.1 GCA_937873555.1 uncultured Clostridia bacterium | reverse complement strand
GGCACTGTAATGCCGCGTGCGATTGCTGCAGCGACGAGAATAAAAATAATAATAAATCCCAGATTAAACATAAATAGCCTTTTTGAAACATCCCGAAGTTTTCCGGACAGCTCAGTAATGGATTTTATGTCTACAACCATCCAGCCTTCTTTATTTATTTCTTTATAAGTGAGAACAGATTGTACTTTGTCAACACTTCTTGCAGTTATATAGCCATTTCCTGCAAGCTCTTCCTTGTAAATTGAACTGAAGGGCATGTCTATCCATCCTTCTTCAGTTGAAGCAATAACGTTTTTATTGCCATCCAGGAGTACCCTTTTTGTTGGCACGCTCTCAGTCTCCATTAGTTTTACTATCTCATCCACAGGTACACTTACTATTAATATTCCCGATGTACCGGTATATCTTTTGCTGTCCACAGTTTTTATCCAGGTAATCACATAAGGAGTTTTTTGCATACGGTTTTGTATCGGGCCATTTTCAATGCCTATAAACGTCAGTGTGTTTTCCAGCCTCTTTATATAGTTGTAATTATACTTCTGGAGATATTCCTGGGCTTGCTTGCCCTCAACTGAATAATTTGCATAGCCCACCTTGCCGGACGTAGACAGTAAGGTAACATAAGTATTGATTCTATTGGTATAAAAAACGTTTGTGCAGATACCTTCTACATTTCGCAGCAATTCCATCCAATAGCTTCTGTTTTTCCCATCCAGTTCTTTTTCATTTTCATTGAGGAGGGTCAGGAACTCCATGGTTGATTCATTATTGCAAATGTACAGAGAAGCATGATAAAGCTCATTGAATACACTTGAAACACTTATCGCGACAATATCAACCGAGCTCAAGGCATCACTGTAAGCCCGGGATACTACCAGCTTCTCCGTTGTTTTAACCGATATAGCCAGTGAAAGTATTGCTGGTATCACAATAATTGCAATGAATGTCAAAAGTATCTTTCTGAATATGCTGAGCCTTTTAAAAAATAAAAAAATTCTCATTAGTATATTTCAACACTCTATTTAATAACGATTCAGTTTGACTCGATATATAACCCTTTTATTTTAGCAATTGTACAGGTCATCTTAAATTCACTCACACTAATTATGAACATGTTCAGTGAATAGATTCATTATATCACAATGCTTTTAGCACGGCAATAAAGGCATAAGCAGCCTTAATAAATGCTGCAGGCCAAGCAGAAGTTTTTTCCTCTTTATTTTTCACGGTAATCACAAAACGAAAGCCCGAAAAAGCTCTCTGTTTATTGTAGGCATAACACGGTGCAATTAAGAATACAATACAAAAATAGCGATATTTAGAGCATATAAAATAAATTTTCTATATTACTTTTCTGATATTCAGCAATCTGATCATTTCCTGGCTGATAAATGTAAAGAAATTTCGCGAAGCGGTGAATATGACCGGCTGCTACGTCAGCTGTGTATCCGGCCTGATCGAAATGTCCGGCTGGCAGCTGCTTTCGGAGGCCTGTGGCACAGACTCCGAGCAGTTCGGCCATGTTACCAACCGCTACGGCGATTTTTTACAGCCTTATTTTGAGTCGCTGGCCGAATGCAAAGCCCCGGCGAATATGGTGCATGACGATATCTGCTGGACGAGCGGTCCGTTCCTGAGCCGCTCCTGGTACGAAAACTATGTGTTCCCCAATATGAATTATATCGCCGAAAAATACGGTAAAACCCATGTTTTCATCGGCAATGCCGATACCCGCATTCTGCTCAGCGGCACAAAGGAGGTTATTTATGCTGAGGTAAAGCGCTGCATGGACATCGGAAAACAATGCCCCGGATATCTTATGGCAGTGGGCAATCACATTCCTGCCAATACGCCGGTGGAAAGCGCCCTGTATTACAATGAGTGCTACGAGAAACTCAGCAAACGTTAAAATATTTACGCTGCAGAATTCCCTCCGGAAAAGCTTCGGAGGGAATTCTGTTTTTTTAAAAAGTATTCAATCGGTATTTAAAATATATCAATAATAAAAATAGAGATTCACCAGGCTGTGAATCTCCATTTTTCTATTATTAATATTTATAATGATCAGGTTTAAATGGACCTTCAACGGCAACCCCAAGATAATCCGCCTGTTCTTGTGTAAGCTTGGTCAGCTTGACGCCGATTTTTTCAAGGTGAAGTCTGGCAACCTCTTCATCCAGCTTTTTAGGCAAAATATAAACTTTGGGTTCATATTTGTCTTTATTCTTCCACAGATCAATTTGTGCAAGTGTCTGGTTTGAGAAGCTGTTTGACATTACAAATGATGGATGTCCTGTAGCACAACCAAGATTTACAAGTCTTCCTTCAGCTAAAATAAATATTTCGTGTCCTTCCGGGAAGATATATTTATCTACCTGAGGCTTGATGTTAACTTTTTTGATGCCTTTGTAACTATTAAGCTTTGACATTTGGATTTCATTGTCAAAATGACCGATATTGCAGACAATGGCCTGATCTTTCATTTTTTTCATATGCTCAATAGTAATAATATCTCTGTTACCTGTTGTTGTTACATAAATATCGCCGATACCAAGAGTGTCTTCAACAGTTTTAACTTCATAACCTGCCATTGCTGCCTGTAAAGCGCAGATCGGATCAATTTCAGTCACAATTACTCTTGCTCCGAGACCTTGTAATGATTGCGCAGAACCTTTACCCACATCACCATAGCCACATACAACGGCAACTTTTCCGGCTATCATTACATCAGTTGCTCTTTTTATCCCGTCAACCAATGACTCTCTGCATCCATAAAGATTATCGAATTTTGACTTGGTAACAGAATCATTAACATTAATTGCAGGAACAAGAAGTTCTCCTCTTTCCACCATTTGATAAAGTCGATGAACCCCTGTTGTAGTTTCTTCCGAAACACCCTTCCATTCTTTTACTACATTGTGCCATCTTTGATTGTCCTTTTTGAGGCTTTCTTTTAGCAATTTATTTATAATCTTAAGTTCTTCGTTATCTGTAGCTTCATCCAGTATTGCTGGATCATTTTCTGCTTTATATCCTCTGTGTATGAGCAGAGTTGCATCCCCACCATCATCAACAATAAGTTGTGGCCCAAGCCCACCTGGGAATGTAAGCATTTGCTCCGTACACCACCAGTATTCCTCAAGAGTTTCTCCCTTCCATGCAAATACCGGAACACCTGCTTTTGCTATTGCAGCTGCCGCATGATCCTGAGTTGAGAATATATTACAACTAGCCCATCTCACATTGGCTCCAAGGGCAACAAGAGCTGTCTCTTATACACATCTGACGCTGCCGACGAAGAGGATAGTG